>NZ_JBEZIX010000055.1:0-65679 GCF_040651315.1 Streptomyces sp. NPDC048506 | reverse complement strand
GTGGATGAGGGTGCTGTTCCACAGGCGTATCTGGCTGGTTTCCGCTATCCGCGCCGCGACCGCCGCGATGATCGGCTTGGAGAGGATGCGGCGGACGGTGTCGTCCTCGTAGAAGATGTAGTCGTTGTGCCGGTGCACATCGCCCTTCTCCGGCTCCCAGTAGGCCAGCCGGGGCGGCCTGACCGGCAGGGTCCGGTCCCGGTGGCCGGCGTAGAAGCGGTCGGCCGCGGAGTCCAGCAGGTCGACCTCCTCGTCGGTCAGCAGCTTCTTCGACAGGTACCAGCCGTGCTCCTGGTAGAACATCACCTCGTCGTCGGAGGGCAGCAGCTCCTGCTCGGCGGCGGTCAGGGTGAAGCGGGTGTCGTTCTTCGACATGTCGGTCATGCCAGTTCCCTCTCGTCGGTGGTGAGGTGGTATGCGGGGTCGGTGGAACGGTGGAGCAGGTCCGGGGCGATCGTGTCGAGGCGGGGCCGGCCGGTCAGCGCCATCGCTTCCTCCAGCTCCGACCGGAGGGTGGACAGCACCCGTTCGACCCCGGTCGCGCCGTCGACGGCGAGTCCCCACAGGACGGGGCGGCCGACCAGCACCGCGCGGGCCCCGAGCGCCAGTGCCTTGAGTACGTCCGTGCCGCGGCGGATGCCTCCGTCGACGAGCACCTCGCACCGGCCCTGGACGGCCGCGACCACTTCCGGCAGCGCCTCCAACGCCGGGACCGCGCCGTCGAGTTGACGGCCCCCGTGGGTGGAGACGATCAGCCCGGCCACGCCGAGCTCGGCCGCCCGCCGGGCGTCCTCCGCGGTGAGCACGCCCTTGAGCACCAGGGGCAGGGCCGTCAGGGAGCGCACCCAGGCCAGGTCCTCCCAGGTGAACGCGGCATCGTGGTGCTGGAAGGCGTGGGCGGCGAGGGTGGAGCTGCCGGAACGGCCCTGGTGCAGTCCGGCCTGCTCGCCGTCGTCGAGGTTGGCGGGCCGCACGTGCGACGGCAGGCCGAAGCCGTTGCGCAGGTCCCGCTCCCGGCGCGCCATCCGCGGGGTGTCGACGGTGATCACCAGGGCCTGGTAGCCGGCGGCCTCGGCCCGGCGCACCAGGGACTCGGTGATCTCCCTGCGGCGCATCACGTACAGCTGGAGCCAGAGCGGTCCGGTGGCGGCCCGGGCGGTCTCCTCCAGCGTCTCGCTCGCGAAGGTGCTGGCGATGGTGAGCGCGCCCACCTTGCCGGCCGCACGGGCGGTGGCGGTCTCGCCGTCCGGGTGGACCAGTCGGTGGTAGGCCATGGGCGCGACGCCCACGGGGAACTCCACGGGCCGGCCGAGCAGTGTGGTGCCCAGCTCGCACTGGGAGACGTCGACCAGGGCCCGTGGGCGCAGCCGGTAGCGGCCGTACGCCGCGCGCTCCTCGCGCAGCGTCACCTCGTCACCGCTGCCGCCCGCGATGTAGTCCCACACGGGCCGGTCGAGCCGGGCCCGGGCCGCCGCCTCGTAGTCCTGCGGGGACAGCAGGACGTCCGGCCGGGCGTCGTGCGGTCCGGTCTCTCCGGTCACCTCCGCGGTCACCCGCCGACCCGTGCCGCGGCACCGGCCGGAACGGCGTTCTCGGCGCGCTCGCGCTCGACGGCCTCGTAGAGGGCCTTGATGTTGCCGCTGCCGAAGGTGCGGGCCTCCAGCCGCTGGATCAGCTCGAAGAACACCGTCCGGCGGGCATAGGGGGACCGGGTGAACACCTGGACCAGCTGGCCCCATTCGTCCCGGTCGGCCAGCAGGCCATGCTCCTGGAGGATCGCCGGGTCGATGTCGACCTCGATGCCGCGCTCGGCCAGCGTGGCGTAGTAGCCGGCCGGCGTGGACAGCAACTCCACGCCGGAGCTGCGGAGTTCGCGTGCGGCGCGGACGATGTCGTCGGTGGCGTAGGCCACGTGCTGCACGCCGGGGCCGTCGAACCCGTCCAGGAAGTCGTTGAGCTGTCCCCGGTTTCCGGTGGGGTCGGGTTCCACCATGGTGAAGGTGATGCCCCGGGTCTCGTCCTGGACGACCTTCGAGGCCATCGCCTGGCCGCCGACGACGATGTACTCGTCGTAGGTGTGCTTCAGGCCCAGGGTCCGCCGGTAGAAGTCGACCATGGTGTCCAGCGAACCGGGGCGCAGGCAGAAGGCCAGGTGGTCGACGGAGCGCAGCAGCTCGGGGCCCGGCGCCGGTCCGTCGGTGATGGGGAGGTACCGCTGGGGGAGGAAGGGGCCTGACGGGTCGTCACGCTGGACGAAACTGTGCACCAGGTCGTTGGTCGCGGCGATGGTGGCGCGTATGACCCGGCCGGTGCCGTCCTCGAACGTCTCGGGCTCGGCGACCGGGTCCGCCCCCGCGGCCACCGCCCGCTCGAAGTCGGCGACCGCGTCGGTGGACCGCACGGCAACGTCCCGGACGCCGTCGCCGTGCTTGCGCACGAAGTGCGATGCGGCGTGGTCGGCGTGCAGGGCGGAGGTCAGTACGAGGCGGACCCCGCCGTGGGCCAGGACCAGCGAACGGGCGCCGGCGAAGCCGGTGAGCGGGCCCGCCTCGGCCACCACCCGGAATCCGTAGGTGCTGGAGTAGTAGTGGGACGCCTGGTTGACGTCGCCGACGAAGAACTCGACATGGTCGATGGAGTGGGCGGTCACACTGGTCCAATCTCTCGTTCGGGAGGGTGCCAGGACACGCCGAACCGCCCCGCGGGCAGTGCGCTGCGAGGGGGCACCGCGAGGTCATTGCACGGGGATCGCTGCTGCCCCCGCCGCCTCGGCGAGGGCGTGGAACACGTAACAGGTCGAGGTGGCGCCGGGGTCCTGGTGGCCGATGCTGCGCAGGCCCAGGTACGAGGCCCGGCCCTTCCTGGCCTGTAGCGGGATGGTGGCGCGCATACCGTCTTCGGCGGCGCGGGCCGCAGCGCGTGCGGAGGTGGGGAAGTCGGCGCCGGCGTCCGCGGCGTCCCGGAAGGCGCTGACCGCGGGGGAGTAGGCGTCGACCATGGTCTTGTCGCCGGGCACGGCCGCGCCCAGTTGCTGCATCGTGGCGAGCGCCGCGGTGAGGCCGGCGGCGAATCGACGGGCGTCGACCTGCGGCGCGGTGCCGAGGGCCTTCCCGAGGGACCGGAACGCGCCGCCGTACAGCGGGCCGGAGGCGCCGCCGACCACGGAGATGAGGGAGTTGCCCGCCGTCACCAGTGCTTCGCCGACCGAGGTCGGGGGGTGTGACGGGTCGTCGAGCGCGGCGCGCACCGCGGCGAAGCCGCGGGCCATGTTGGCCCCGTGGTCACCGTCGCCGATGGCCGAGTCGAGCTCGGTGAGGTGGTCCTGATGCCGGTTCATGGCCGTGCTGACGTGCCGGAGCCAGTCGAGGACGAGGGAACGGTCCACCGCTTCCCCGCCAGGCGCATCAGCACGGCGCGGTAAGTTGTCGAGCTCCCTCTCAGGATCCCGCATGGCA
The DNA here is from genome assembly GCF_040651315.1 of Streptomyces sp. NPDC048506. NCBI lineage: Bacteria > Bacillati > Actinomycetota > Actinomycetes > Kitasatosporales > Streptomycetaceae > Streptomyces > Streptomyces sp. NPDC048506. Next base: position 62,224 of record NZ_JBEZIX010000055.1, on the reverse strand, counting down.
GGTGCTCCTTCGATCCCCCGTGCCGCGGCCATGGGCGGCAGATGACCAACGCATTACCGAAAGCTGTTCGGCATTACCGAATGCCACAAGAAGCAAAACGCAGGGACCCCGGTCGCGTCAAGACTTTCCGGCACAGTGGTCCCACGGGTAACGGAACCGGGGGTGAACGAGCGGCTCCGCGAGGCGAGTTGGTGAACCGTCGGTGAACCCCGGCGTGCCGTCGGCACGCGCTCAGCCGCAGGCGTGCAACCCCGCGTTCCGCGGCGCACCGAGATCGCGCGACAGGCTGCGGGCGACCTCGCGGACCGCGATGGCGCACTCCTGACGTGCGGTGTCGGTCAGCAGCCGCTCGACCGGGCCGACCAGGCCCAGGCCGCCGACCACCTCGCCGGTGCGGTCGAACACGGGCGCCGCGATCCCCGCGTCGCCGAGCGTCAACTCCTGGTCGTCCAGCGCGTAGCCGGTCTCCCGCACTCGGTCCAGCTGGGTCTCCAGCCGCGTCGGGTCGTCCACGCTGGAGCCGGTGACCCGTTGCAGCTCGCCCGCCAGGAGTTCGGTACGTCGTTCGGCGGGCAGGAAGGCCGCGATCGCCTTGCCCAGGGCGCAGGCGTTCCAGGGCAGGCTGGCCCCCGTCTCCAGGGTCTGTACCGACCCCCCGGGCCGGAACGCGTGGTGGATGACCAGCACCTGGCCCTCCGTCAACACACCCACCCAGACCGCGGCGCCGGCCTGCGCCGCGAGCCGGTCGGCCCAGTTCACCGCGCGGGTGCGCAGCTCGTGCGAGTCCAGGTAGGCGTTGCCGAGGGTCACCAGCCCCGGCCCCAACTGGTACTTGCCGGTCTCGCGGTCCTGGACGACCATCCCCTCCGCCTCCAGCGTGCGCAGCAGGGCGTGGACGGTCGGCTTGGCGATCCCGATGCGGTCGGCCAGTTCCGTCACCCCCAAACGCGGTGTCGCCGTGGCGAGTTCCCGCAGTACCTGGATCGCCCTGTGCACGGCCTGGACCATGAACAACTCCTTGTTCGGTATTGCTGAACGGCGTTCCGAACCATAGGGTCCTTGTTCATGACACCGCTGGTTGGCATCGTACTTGTGTCGCACCGCGCGGAGATCGCTCTCGGAGTGCGCTCCCTGGTGGGGGAGTTGGCCTGCGGGGGCGTCACCGTGGTCGCGGCCGGCGGCACCGAGGACGGTCGTACCGGGACGAGCTACGCCCGCATCCTGGGCGCCCTGCGCACCGCCGCCACGGACGCCGGTGTGCTGGTCCTGTCGGACCTGGGCAGCTCGGTGCTCACCGCCCGCCTCGTACTGGAGGACCACCCCGGCATCCATGCCGCCCTGGCCGACGCCCCGTTCGTCGAAGGGGCCGTCGCGGCCGCCGTCGCCGCCGCGACCGGCGCCGCGCTGCCCACGGTCGTCAAGGCCGCGGAGGAGGCCCGCCACATCAGCAAGTTCTGAGCGCGTGCACCCGGACGGGGCCGGTGACCAACAGCACACGTACTGATCAGTAGCGTCACCGTGCCGCGGGCCTAAAGTGAGGCCGGACGCCGTCGCCCGGACACCCGGCGACGGCCCCGCACCCCTCGATCCGACCAGGGAGACTGCATGCGCTCTCCGAAGGACTTCTTCCGCCCGTTGGCCGTCGGCGCCCCGACGCCGGTGCGTGAAGTACCTTTCCGGCCGTCCCGGATGATCCACTTCTTCGACCCGGGCAACGAGAAGATGGCGGCCAAGGTCCCCGCCATCGCCCCCACCGTGGACGTACTGCTCGGCAACCTTGAGGACGCCGTCGCAGCGGACCGCAAGGAGGCGGCCCGGTCGGGCCTGGTGAAGATCGCCACGTCCACGGACTTCGGCGACACCCAGCTGTGGACCCGGATCAACAGCCTGGACTCGCCCTGGGCGCTCGACGACCTGCTCACGCTGGTCACCGAGATCGGTGACAAGCTCGACGTGATCATGGTGCCGAAGGTGGAGGGCGCCGAGGACATCCACTACGTCGACCGGCTGCTCGCCCAGCTGGAGGCCAAGGCGCGGATCGACCGGCCCATCCTGGTGCACGCCATCCTGGAGACCGCCACCGGCGTCGCCAACGTCGAGGAGATCGCCGGCGCCAGCCCCCGGATGCAGGGCATCTCCCTCGGCCCCGCCGACCTGGCCGCCAGCCGCCGGATGAAGACCACCCGCGTGGGCGGCGGCCACCCCGGATACCTCGTCCGCGAGGACCCGCACGGTCCGGACGGCGCCGCCCCGCGGGCCACCTTCCAGCAGGACCTGTGGCACTACACCCTCGCGCGGATGGTCGACGCCTGCGCGGCGCACGGCATCCTCCCGTACTACGGGCCGTTCGGCGACATCAAGGACACCACCGCCTGCGAGGACCAGTTCCGCAACGCCTTCCTGCTCGGCTGCGTCGGAGCCTGGAGCCTGCACCCGGTGCAGATCGACATCGCCAAGCGGGTCTTCTCGCCCGCCCCGGCCGACGTGGCGTGGGCCCGCAGGGTCATCGACGCCATGGGCGACGGCACCGGCGCAGTGATGATCGACGGCAAGATGCAGGACGACGCCACGTACAAGCAGTGCCAGGTGGTCGCCCAGCTCGCGGACGCCCTCGCCGCCCGTGACCCCGAACTGCGCGACGCCTACGCCGCGGCGGAATCCCAGCAGAGCCAGGTCCAGCAGAACAAGGAGTAACACCGATGTCCGACGCGACCCTGCGGCCGCGCCGCTCCGTGCTCTACATGCCGGGCGCCAACGAACGCGCCCTGGAGAAGGCCAAGTCCATCCCCGCCGACGCCCTCATCCTCGACCTTGAGGACGCCGTCGCCCCCGACGCCAAGACCGACGCCCGCAAGCGGGTCGCGGCCGCAGCGGCCTCCGGCGAGTACGGCTACCGCGAGGTGACGATCCGGATCAACGCGCCGGGCACCGCCTGGCACGCCGACGACCTCCGGGCCGCCGCCGAGGCCGGCCCGGACGCCGTCGTCGTGCCCAAGGTGGAGTCCGCCGACACCGTTCGGGAGGTCGAGCGCGCCCTGGAGGCGGCCGGCGCCCCGGACCGCACGGCCATCTGGGCGATGGTGGAGACCCCGCGGGCCATGCTGGACGCCCGGGCGGTGGCCGCCGCCAGTGAACGGCTCACCGTGCTGGTGATGGGCACCAACGACCTGGCCAAGGAGCTCCACGCCGAGCACGTCCCCGGCCGGGCCCCGCTGCTGACCGGGCTGTCGCTGGCGCTGCTGGCGGCCCGCGAGTCCGGCAAGGCGATTCTGGACGGCGTCTACAACGACGTGAAGAACGCCGAGGGCTTCGAGGCCGAATGCGTGCAGGGGCGGCAGTTCGGCTTCGACGGGAAGACCCTGATCCACCCCTCCCAGGTCGAGCCGTGCAACCGGGTGTTCGCCCCGTCCGGCGAGCAGATCGAGCGCTCGCAGAAGATCATCGCAGCGTTCGAGGAGGCCACCCGTGAGGGCCGCGGCGTCGTCACCGTCGACGGTCGGCTGATCGAGAACCTGCACGTGGAGGACGCCCGGCGGATCCTCGCCCTCGCCGAGGCGGTCGCCGACCGGTGAGTGTGCGGGCCTGACCCGGCCTCCCGGGAACGATGCGTGATGCCTGGTGCGGGAACCCGCACCAGGCATCCGCCACACCGCGTCCACCCACGACGGCGGTACCCGCATTCGGGCCCCTCCGGTCGTCCCACCGCACCCGCCGCCGCAGGATCGTCCTGACGACACGACGAGCGGCACGCGCGGGAGAGGTGCGATGGGCGACGGCGCCGAGCACGACGGACAGCGCCACGGCGACCCGGCACACCGCGGCGCGCCCGGATCCGGCGGACTGGACCGCCGACACTTCCTCGGTGCCGCCGCCGCGGGCGTCGCCGTCGGCATGACCGCCGGCTGCGACACCACCGCGGGCCGGAGCCCCGCCTCCGGCCCGGCGGACACCCGGGATGCCGACCTCGCCGCGGAGCGCCGACGGCCGGGCGACCCCGACTGGCGGATCCGCTCGACCGGCCCGCCAGACGCCGTCCAGGGCTACACCGACCGGGTCAGCGTCCTGCCCGGCGAGGAGTTCGGACTCCACGTCTCGACCACCGCACCCGGCTTCCGCGTCTCGGCCTACCGGGTCGGCTGGTACGGCGGCGCCCAGGCCCGATTGGTGTGGTGCTCGAAGAGGCTGCCGGGACGGGCCCAGGGCGCCCCGCACCTGCTGCCCGAGACCCGCACCGTACGCGCTGCCTGGCCGCGCACCCTCGCGGTGGACACCGACGGCTGGCCCCCGGGCGCCTACCTTCTCCGGCTGGACGCGGACCACGGTCACCAGCGCTACGTCCCCCTGATCGTCCGCTCCCGCACCACAGCGGGCCACACCGTCCTCATGCACGCGGTGACGACCTGGCAGGCGTACAACCGGTGGGGCGGCTCCAACCTCTACGAGGGCGAGGACGGCGGCTACGCCACCCGCTCACTGGCCGTCAGCTTCGACCGGCCCTACGACGCCGACGGTGCCGAGAAGTTCATGGTCTACGAGCGTGCCCTGGTGGTGCTCGCGGAACGCCTCGGCATCCCGCTGGCGTACACCACGGGCGTGGACGTCCACCTCGCCCCGTCGGCGCTGCACGGCGCCACGGCGGCGCTCTCGCTCGGCCACGACGAGTACTGGACCCCGCAACAGCGCCGGCACGTCACCCAGGCCCGGGACGCCGGCACCAACCTGGCCTTCCTCGGCGCCAACGCCTGCTTCCGCCGGGTCAGACTGGAGCCCGGCCCGTCCGGCGGCATCCGTACCGTGGTCTGCTACAAGACCGCCTACCAGGACGACCCGTACTTCGCCGACCACCGGGACCAGCCGACCCACGACTTCCGTGAACCGCCCGGCGCCGCCCCCGAGTCCTCCCTCACCGGCGTCTTCTACGAGGGCTATCCCACCGATGCCCCCTACGTCGTCCACAGCGCGGACCACTGGCTCTTCACCGGTACCGGAGCCCGCCACGGCGAGTCCTTCGACCATCTCGTGGGGGTGGAGTACGACCGGGTCACCCCCGAGGCGCCCACCCCCTCGGCACTGGAGATCATCGCCCACTCCCCGCTGGTCTGCGCGGGCCGCCGCAGCCACGCGGACTCCGCCTACTACACGGTGCCGAGCGGAGCCGGGGTCTTCGCCTCCGGGACGATGCGCTGGGTGGAGGGCCTCATGGCGGGGCAGCGGGACTGCGGTCGCGACCACGGCATGGACGCCCGGACCGGATCGTTCGTCACCCGCACCACGGAGAACCTGCTCCACGCCTTCGCTCAGGGGCCGGCCGCCCGCGCCCGGCCCGCGCCGAGGGCCAACGTACTCCGCGTGTACGGAAGTTGAGGAGTTCGCGACGAGGGGGGCGAGCGCGGTCGTCCCCCCTCGGTGCGGCGTCAGGCCCGCCGGACGAGGAGTTCGGTGTTGCGGTCCGCCGCGGTGCCCGCCATCTCCTCGTGGACGCCGCCACCCGTCCTGGCGGCGAGGCCGGGAGCGTTGTAGGCGAGCTCGCGGTAGAGGGAGGCCAGTCCGACCGCGGAGAGGTCGTCGAAGTCCGCCCGGTACGGGGCGGCGGACTCGACGAGGGTGGTGAACAGGGACAGCGTGCCGTCGTGGTTGTCGACGAGTTCGAGGAGCCGTGCGTGCTGCGGGTAGTCCACGTGGGAGGCGGTGTTGACCTCCCAGAAGGAACGGGCCGGTGTCGGGTGGGCGTGCGGGGTGATGCGATTGACGTGGCTGTGTCCGTTGATCCACGCCACCACGTTCGGGAACCGGTTCAGCAGCGCGATCACCTCCGCGCCGTCGTGCCGGGTCTCGTCGGTGCGCGCCGCGTCGGGGCGCCGCGTCATGCTCGGGCTGTGGTGGTGGCTGAAGACGAGGAGGTGCGCGTCATCGGCGGCGGGGTTGCGCACGAGCCGGCCGTCCGCGTCGTAGTGGAGCGTGCTGTGCGCGGCCAGGGTCCGCTCCAGCCACCGGAGTTGTTCGGTTCCGAGCGAGCCCTCGTAGTGGCCGCTGCGGTAGGTGGTGTCGATGCTGATGCCGATGACGCCGTCCGCGATGGGGAAGGTGTAGTACATCCGCTCGCCGTCCAGGTTGTTCTCGGTGTAGCCGTGCCCGATCGGGCCCGCGCCGGCATGGGCCGGGTCGAGGTGCGCCCGGAGGTAGTCGTGCGGGGTGGCCATGCGGCGGCGCTCGTCGGGGGTCACGCTCCGGGCCCGGCGGGCGTTGCGGTGCAGGATCTCCTTCAGCACCGTGCTCTTGGGGTCGTCGCCGGAATCCAGCACCTTGGCGAAGGCGGCCACATCGGAGTCCGGCACGGAGAACACCTTGCGCGCCCCGGTGATGTAGTCCCTCAGGAAGGGGTCCTGCGGGGCCAGGCAACCACCCGGCAGGTCGTCGTGGTTGCCGGGCGTCGAGTACCACGGGATGCGCAGGCCGGGGCTGGTGACGGGGCGGATCGCGGCCTGGAGGAATCCGGGTATCCGCGGTAGCCCGCGCAGCTTGTCCTGGTCGCGCAGGGCGGCGTCGGGGTGCCAGTACAGCGGGAGGCCGCAGTTCTGCACGCCCTCGTAGGAGGTCGGGTCGCCGGTGTTGGGCGTGATCCGGCCGCCGCTCATCAGCGTGAGGAACCACTCCAGTTCCACCATGGAGTGGTTGTCGATGTTGTCGCCCGTGGACATCACGAAGGCCGGGGGACGGCCGGTGTGCGGTCCGCCGCCGAGCGCGTTGACCTGTTCCACGAGCGAGACCGCGCCCGCCACCGACAGCGCCTCCTGGCCCCGCCAGGATCCGGGCGACCCGGCACGCAGGTACTCGGTCCGCAACGGGCTCTGGACGTCGGTCACATGGAGGTCGGTGACCTGGACGAAGCAGGCCAGCGCGGTCCGCCGGTCCTGGCGCCCGTTGCGCGCGGCGGCGAGGTCGCCCCGTACGACCAGGGGCCATCCGGGGCCGGAGGTGAGGTGCCGGTAGCTGCCGCTGCCGGTGAGCCGTGCGGTGGTCTGGAGCGTGGTGGCTCCGTACGGTGCGGCGCGCCCCACGACGGGGCGTACGGCTGCCGCGCCGGCGTCGGCCGGCGGTTGGCCGGCGTTCGCCTGCGCGCCGCCGAGGCGCTGGCGCGGGAGTGCGTAGGCGGCGCCGGTCGCGGCGACGGCGGCACCGGAAGTGAGGAGGAATCGACGGCGGTTGGTGGTGGCTTCGATGCCGGCCATGGGGCCCTCCGTGCGGTGCCGGGCGCGCCCGGCCACCGCGATGTCACCAATCGGAATTTCTCATTCCGAAGAGTGCGCGGTACGCGTGGCCGGCAGTTGAACGCGCCCGGAACGTGGCACGCCCATCCGCCGTCGGATCGGACCGGCCGCCGGGGCCGTGCGGGAGGCGGGACGATCACCCCGGCCGCACCAAAGAGAAATACCCCGGACCGAATTGACGGCCGGGGTATTTCTCTGCGTATATTGAGGGCTTCTGTGTCGACGAAGTCAAAACAAAAACCAACTCTTCATGTCGAAGAATATCCGAGCGGAGCTGAATTGTCAAACGAGGAATTGCGGCACGAGCAGGAATTCACCGATCTGCTCTACGAGCGCCTCGCCGAACTGCGCACCGCGGCCGCCAGAGCGGTGCGGTACGCCCTGCCGTCGGGCGGCAACAATGCCCAGGCGCGGCTGGAGCGCGATGTCATGGTGGCCGAACACAACGGCCTGATCGCCGCCTTCGACGCCGGGGAGAACGGCCTCTGCTTCGGCCGGCTGGCATTTCGCGACGGCCGCGATCACCACATCGGCCGGATCGGTATCCGACGCGACGACGCGGACCGCACGCCTCTCGTCCTCGACTGGCGCGCCGAGGTCGCCCGTCCCTTCTACCTCGCCACCGGCCACACCCCCATGGGGCTGCGCCGTCGGCGGCACATCACGACCGAGGGCCGACGGGTCACCGCCCTGCACGACGAGATCCTGGACCTCACCGACACCGAACGCACCGGGCACGAGGGCGCCGACGCGGACGCCGTGCTGCTCTCCGCGCTGGACGCGGCGCGCACCGGCCGCATGCACGACATCGTGCAGACCATCCAGGCCGAGCAGGACCGGATCATCCGCGCACCGCACCGCGGCGTGCTCGTGGTGGAGGGCGGACCCGGCACGGGCAAGACCGTCGTCGCCCTGCACCGCGCCGCCTACCTGCTCTATGCGCACCGCGAACTGCTGGCCCGCCGCGCCGTGCTGATCGTCGGCCCCAACCCGGCGTTCCTCAGCTATATCGAGGAGGTGCTGCCGGCGCTGGGCGAGACCGGGGTGCTGCTCGCCACGCTCGGCGAGCTCTACCCGGGCGTGACCGCGACCGGCACCGACACCGCCCGCGCCGCCGAGATCAAGGGCCGCCCGGAGATGGCGGAGGTGCTGGCGCGCTTCGTCCGCGACCAGCAGCGGCTGCCCGAACCGGTGACCGTGATCGACCACGAGGACGGCGAGCTGCGGCTGGACGCGGAGATGGCGTCCGAGGCACGGCGCCGGGCGCGGGAGACCGGGTTGCCGCACAACCTCGCCCGCCCCCACTTCGCCTTCCACATCATCGACGCCCTCACCGCGCAGTTGACCGAGCGGATCGGCGCCGACCCGTACGGCGGGCCGAACCTCCTCGGACCCGACGACATCGCCCAATTGGGGAAGGCGATCGCGGCCAGCGCGGACGTGCACGGCGCCATCGAGGAGTTGTGGCCGGCGCTCGCCCCCGAGGAGCTGGTCGCCGACTTCCTCGCCGACCCCGTCCATCTGCCCCGGGCCGATGCCGAGGCGATCCGTCGCCCTGGCGGTGCGTGGACGCCCGCCGACGTACCGCTGCTGGACGAGGCCGCCGAGCTGCTCGGCCACGACGACACCGCGGCCCGGGTCGCCGCCGAGGCCGAGCGCCAGCAGCGGATCGACTACGCACAGGGCGTGCTGGACCTCTCGTACGGCTCCCGCACCCAGGAGTTCGAGGACCGCGACGACGAGGACTCGGAGGTGTTGGCCGCCCACGACCTGGTCGACGCGGAGCAGCTCGCCGACCGGCACGAGGAGGCGGACCACCGCAGCGCCGCCGAACGCGCCGCGGGCGACCGAACCTGGGCCTTCGGCCACATCATCGTGGACGAGGCGCAGGAGCTGTCCGCGATGGCCTGGCGACTGCTGATGCGCCGCTGCCCGACCCGCTCGATGACCCTGGTCGGCGACCCGGCGCAGACCGCTGAGCCGGGCGGCTGCGGATCCTGGGAGGCGATCCTCGCGCCGTACGTCGACGACCGTTGGCAGCACGTCCGGCTGGGCGTCAACTACCGCACGCCGACCGAGATCATGGAGGTCGCGGCGCGGGTGCCGAGGGCCGCGGACTCGGCGTTCGCACCGCCGCGCTCGATCCGCTCCACCGGCGTACGCCCCTGGGCGCGCCGCACCGACGATCCGGCGGGCGCGGTGGCCGAGGCCGTCGCCCGGGAGCCCCAGGAGACCGGCCGCCTCGCGGTGATCGCCCCGCGGGCCCGCCACGAGGCGCTGGTGTCCGTTCTGCCGACCGCCTCCGCCGGGCCCTCCCCGGATCTGACCAGCCCGGTGGTGCTGCTCGATCCGCGGCAGGCCAAGGGGCTGGAGTTCGACACGGTGATCGTGGTGGAGCCCGAGGAGCTCGGGGCGAGCGACCTGTACGTGGCGCTCACCCGAGCCACGCAGCGGCTGGGCGTGATCCACACCCGGCCGCTGCCGGCGGCGCTGGAGACCCTGCTGCCGGTGGACGCCGCACCCGGCCGGTGACACACGGGGCCCGGGACGCCGCCGGTTCGCCCGCGGCGTCCGGCTCCCGCGGTCACCCCGCCGGCGTGCGCCGCGCGCACGCCCCGTATGTGCCCCGGCAGGCCCTCCGTCGGGGGCATGGACGCCGCCGCCCCTGGCAAGGCATCACCTCCGTTCCGACCCATGCCCTGTGCGAATCGGAGGTTCCGCATGCCGGGGAAGCACCGGATGCAGCAGCGCCGCACCCAGCACTGCACCCGTAGGACCGCGATCGCCGTCGCGGTCGGCATCGCCCTGTGCGCCGTGGGCCGCGACGCGGCGACCGCCACCCCCGCCCCCTCCCCACCGCCCGGTGGGTCCGCGGCGTCGGCCCCCGACCTCGACCTCGCCGACTCCGTGGACCAGGTCGTACAGCTGGTGAACGTGGCGCGGGCCGGGCACGGGTGTGCGCCGGTACGGCCGAACGCCGTCCTGCAACAGGCGGCGCAACGCCATGCGGACGACATGGCCGCCCGCCGCTTCTTCGACCACACCAACCCGGACGGCACCGATCCGGGGAAGCGGATCACCTCGGCTGGCTACTCCTGGTCCGCGTACGGCGAGAACATCGCCGTCGGCTGGCCGAACCCCTCCGCCGTCATGAAGGCCTGGATGAACAGCCCCGGCCACCGCGCCAACATCCTCGACTGCGGCCTGGCGGACATCGGCGTGGGCGTCCGGTCCGGGACCGGCGGGCCGTGGTGGACGCAGGACCTGGCTAGCCGAGGTTGAGCGCGGTGCGGAGGTCGACGGACCGGTCGAGGGTGGCGACGATCTCGGCCTGCAGCAGCGGCCGGCCACCGGTGAGGCACCGGGCGCCGAGGGCCGCGTTGATCCGGGCGGCGGCGGTCTGGGTGAGCGCGATGTCGAGGGTCGTGCGCAGCACGCCGGACCGGCTGTCGAGGACGGACCTGATGCCGGGGCGGGCGAAGGTGCCCAGGGTGAGGGGTGAGCGGTCGCCCGTCCCGGCACGCAGGGCGCCCTGACCGAAGCCGACGTCGAAGCGGGTGAGCCGGACGGTCCGCCGCGTCGTGCGGTGGGTCAGCGTCAACCCGCCGCCGGTGAGGTGGAGTTCGCCGCCGACCAGGCCTCCGCCGTTGGTGACCGCACCGTCCTCGATGCGCAGCTCCATGCCGTCCCCGGCGGGGGCCTGCGGAGCGGTCTCGGCGGCCGCGCCCGGGGCGCCGTCCGCGGCGACCTCCACGCCGGCGGAGGTGAGATCGGTCAGGAGGGCGGACGGCAGGCGGAAGCGGGCCGAGCCGTGCTCAACGGGCACCTCGGTGCTTCCGGCGGGCACGACGGTCCGGGCGGAAGTGGTCCGGGCCGAAGTGGTCCGGGCGTGCGAGGCGCTGCCGGGGGAGGGGGCTGCCGGGGAAGGGGCGGCGGCGAGGACGGCGGCCGCGAGCGCCAGGACGGCGGCTGTCGTGAGACGGCGAGCGTGCATGCGGATCCCTTTCGCTGTGCGGCCGAACCGGAGGGCCACGGCGCCTCGTGAGGATCGGGTGACGCTCCGCACCCATCATGAGGTCTCCGCTCGATGTCCGCCCTCCATGCCACACTCGCTCTCTCTTCTCGCATTTTGCGCGAAGTCCATGCCATTCTGATAAAAGAAGAAGCGTTGCGCCGTCCTTGCACATCCCAGCCCCAGGGAGCCGTGAGCCATGACCGCCACCTCCGCGATCCCCACGACCATGCGCGCCGCCGTACTGCACGAGCCCGGCCGGCTGAGCATCGAGGAACGTGCCGTCCCCGCCCCCGGCCCCGGAGAGGTCCTGGTACGGGTCGAGGCGGTCGGTACCTGCGGTTCCGACGTGCACTACTACCGGCACGGGCGCATCGGGGACTTCGTCGTACGGGAGCCGCTGGTGCTGGGCCACGAGGCGGCCGGCACGGTGGTCGCCTGTGGCCCGGGAACCGACGCCCGGCGGATCGGCCGGCGCGTCTCCATCGAACCCGGCACCCCCTGCGCCGGCTGCGGAGAGTGCCGCGCCGGCCGCTACAACCTCTGCCCGGACATGCGCTTCCTCGCCACTCCGCCGGTCGACGGCGCCTTCTGCGAATACCTGGCCGTGCACCAGGACTTCGCCCACGAGGTCCCCGACTCCCTGACCGTCGAAGAGGCCGCCCTGCTGGAACCGCTGTCGGTGGCCGTCTGGGCCTGCCGCAAGGCCAGGGTCGCCCCCGGCGACCGGGTCCTGGTCACCGGCGCGGGCCCCATCGGCCTGGTCGCCGCCCAGACGGCACGCGCCTTCGGCGCACGGGACGTGCTCGTCACCGACGTCCTCCCGCACCGCCTCGACCTCGCCCGGGCCGCCGGTGCCACCGCCCTCGACGTATCTCGCACACCGCTGCCCGAGGCGGGCTACACCCCCACCGTCCTCCTGGAGTGCTCCGGCGTTCCCGCGGTGAGCCGCGAGGCGATCCTCACGGTGGGCCGGGCCGGCCGGGTGGTGCTCGTCGGCATGGGCGGGGACGAGGTCCCGCTGCCGCTCGGCAGGGTGCAGCAGCACGAACTCGAACTGACCGGCACCTTCCGCTACGCACACACCTGGCCCGCCGCGACGGCGCTGGTGGCATCGGGTGCGGTCCGGCTCGACTCCCTGGTCTCGCACGGTTACGGTCTTGCCCAGGCCGAGCACGCACTGACCGTCGCCACCCGCGAGGCGACCGCCGTCAAGGCCGTCATCTATCCGCAGCGGTAGGCCGCGCCGCCGCTGTCCGACCGAAAAGGGGCGGCCCGATGGCTTCCGCACGGTCGTCGCTGGCCGAGGTCGACCGGCGACGCCAGGACGTACTGGCCCATGTCGTCGCACACGGTGAGGTCCGCATCGACGAACTGGCCCGGCACTTCGGGGTCAGCCTGGCGACCATGCACCGCGATCTGGACCAGCTCGCCGAACGCCGTCTGCTGCGCAAGGAGCGCGGCCGGGCCGCGCCGTTCCCCCACCTCACCATGGAGACCGCCACCCGCTTCCGCATCGGTGTCAACCGCACCGTGAAGGAGGCCCTGTGCGCCGCCGTCGCCGACGAGGTCCGGCCGGGCTGCACCGTCGTCCTGGACGACTCGACGACGGTCTTCCCGCTCGCGGCCCGGATCGCCCGTACCGAGGCGGTCAGCGTCATCACCAACTCCCTCGGCGTGGCCCGGCTGTTCGACGAGGCGCCGGGCGCCGAGGTCACCCTCCTCGGCGGGCGCTACCGCGGCGAGTTCGGCTCCTGCGTCGGCCCCGACGTCCTGCGCGCCCTCGGCCGCCTGCACGCCGACCTCGCGGTGATGTCGGCGGTGTCCGTGCTCGGCGGCCGGCTCTTCCACCCGGTGCGCGAGTACGCCGAGATCAAGGAAGCCGTGCTGGACTGCGCACAGCGGTCGCTGCTGCTGGTGGACCACACCAAGTTCGGCAAGGCCGCCACCCATTCCTACGGCGACATCACCCGCTTCGACCGGGTCGTCACCGACCGCGGAGCGCCGGCCGGGGAGGTGGCCGCACTGCACCGCCTGGGCGTGACCGTCGACGTGGTCGACGCCTGACCGCAGTCGACGCCCGACCGCAACGGAAGACGGCGACCGCCGTACGCCGGCACACCCGCCCGGCCATAATCACGCCATGTCGCTGCGAGGAACGGACGCCTACCAGGACGTCGACGCGTTGCCCGCCCTGGTCCAACGGGCCGTGCGGGCGGCCCGCCGCCACGGATTCGCCTACTCCTGTCGCCCCGAACAGGGCCGCCTGCTCCAGGTGTTGGCCGCCGGCGCCCGGCAGCGCATCGGCGAGACCGGCACCGGATGCGGAGTCGGCCTGGCCTGGCTGGCGTCCGGTGCGGCCGACGGCGTCCGGCTGCTCAGCGTCGAACGCGACCAGGAACGCGCCCGGGTCGCCGCCGAGGTGTTCCAGGACTGCGCGCACATCGACGTCATCCACGGCGACTGGGCAAAGATCGCCCCGCACGGCCCGTACGACGTGCTGGTGCTGGACGGCGGAGGGCAGGGCAAGGGCGATGCCGCCGCCGACCCCGCGCGGCTGCTGGCCCCCGGCGGCACGGTGGTGATCGACGACTTCACCCCGGCCACCACCTGGCCGCCGCGCTTCGACGGCGCACCCGACCTGCCCCGCCTGCACTGGCTGGACCACCCCGACCTGCGCGCCACCGAACTCCGCCTGGCCGCGGACCTCAGCGTCGTGGTCGGCACCCGGTTCCCCGACGCCTGAGACAGCCGCGCGCCGACCGAACGTCCCTCGTCCCGTGCGGAATCGAGCACGCCGCGCGCTCGACCCGTAGCGTCGTCGCGACGGTGGCAGGGGGCCACCGACGGCCACCGAAAGGGGAGCGGAAGCGTGGACTGGGGGACGCTGGTGGCGACGGTCAGCGGTGGTGTCATCGCGATCTCCGGCACCGTACTCGCCGACCATCTGCGAAGCCGGCACGAACGCGACCGCAGCAGCGAGGAACGGCGACGGGCGGTGTACATGGAGTTCATCGGCGCCGCCGGGGCGTGCCACGCACGGTTGCGGCGGATCGCCCGGGCCCCGGAGGCCGAGGTCGACCTCGACGCGGCCACCCGCGCGGCCCTGGACGACGCCGCCCTGCACGAAGTGCGCGAACGGCTCTTCATCGACGCGAGCACCGCCGTGGCCAGCGCCGGCCAGGCGATGTTCGAGCAACTGCGCGCCCTGCAACGCGCCGTGGCGGCCGGCGCCGCGCACAGCTCGCCCGCCTTCCACGACGCCTACCACCCCTACCTCGGAGCGGTCTGGGCCTACCGCGTCGCGGTCCGCGCGGAACTGGAGGGCCAGCCGCTGGCGCCGGTGGCGTTCGGCTGGGAGCAGTGGGACGCCAAGGACCGGTGCCCGATCTGCGCGACGGCCGGCACCACCGGGGCGTGAGCGGCGCCCTCGACGTGGGCCACCAGGCCCACCGCTCCGGGCACGGGGCCCTTGCGCAGGTGCGTCTCCAGGGTGTCGCGGAGGGTGTTCGTCATCGGTCCGCCTTCTTGGCGGTGTGGTCGCAGGAGGAGACTGCCGGCGCCCCATGCCCGCAGCGTGCCCGGATATCGGGCGGCGACTGCCATTTTCCGACAAACACCGTTTCCCGCAGGGACATCCGTTGACGCCGGGCCGGTCGCGATGTGATGGTACGGCGGCCTGGTCATGGACATGCCCCTCGCTCGCGGACATCCGACCCTCCTGCCGTGCACCACCCCCACCCGTTTGACCGGCAGGACGACGAGGCGCGGTCCCGGCCCGGCGTTCCACCAGAACCTCCCTCAGGAGAACTCGCTACCCCCTCAAGGAGCCATGGTGATACGAAGACTCGCGGTGGCCGGTGCATCCCTCGCCGTCACCCTCGCAGCGGCCCTGCTCGGCGCGGCCCCCACGGTCGCGGCCCTGCCGCAGGTGGCGCCGGCCACCCACCCGCACCCCGTCGCCGCCGTCGCGGCCGGCGACGCACCGGACATCGACGTGGCCAAGGTCCAGGCACACCTCACCGCGCTGAACGACATCGCGACCCGCAACGGCGGCACCCGCAAATCCAGCGGCCAGGGCTACCGGGACTCCGTCGCCTACGTCAAGAACAAGCTCCAAGCGGCCGGTTACACGGTCACCGAACAGCCCTGCACCTCCGGCTGTGCCACCGGAGCCGGCCCCAACCTGATCGCCGAATGGCCCAAGGGCGACACCGGCACGGTGTACATGTTCGGCTCCCACCTCGACAGCGTCGGTGCCGGGCCGGGCATCAACGACAACGGGTCCGGCTCGGCAGCCCTGCTGGAGACGGCGCTCACCCTCGCCCAGCAGAACCCCGACATGGCCGCCCGGGTCCGGTTCGGCTGGTGGACCGACGAGGAACAGGGCCTCAACGGCTCGGACTTCTACGTCAGGTCCCTGTCCGCCACCGAGCGCGCGAGGATCAAGGCCTACTACAACTTCGACATGATCGCCTCGACCAACGGCGGCTACTTCATCAACCACCTCGACTCCACCGCCGCCCAGCCGATGAAGGCGTACTGGGACTCGCTCAACCTCCAGCCGGAGGAGAACACCGAGGGCGCCGGCCGCTCCGACGACTACTCCTTCGAGCAGGCCGGCATCCCGACCTCCGGTTACGCGATGGGGGCCGGTGCCCGGAAGACCTCCGCACAGGCGACCAAGTGGGGCGGCACCGCCAACCGCGCCTACGACTCCTGCTACCACCAGTCCTGCGACACCACCGCCAACATCAACGGCACCGGACTGAACCGCAGCGTGGACGGCATCGCCTACACCCTCTGGAAGCTCGCTGTCGCCAACTCCACCCCGGCAAACGATTTCTCACTGGCCGTCACTCCGGGCTCCGGCGGCGTCGATCCGGGCGGATCGGCCACCGGCACGGTGTCCACGGCCACCACCAAGGGCGCCGCCCAGACCGTGCAGCTGGCGGCCTCCGGAGCCCCGGCCGGTGTGACCGTCTCCTTCAGCCCGGCCTCGGTGACCTCGGGCAACAGCTCCACCCTGACCGTCACCACCACACCGACCACCGCCCCCGGCAGCTATCCGCTCACGCTCACAGGCACCGGAACCGTCACCCACACCACGACCTTCACCCTGACGGTCAAGGGGACCGGGGCCTGCACCGGCCAACAGCTCCTCGCCAACGGCGGATTCGAGAACGGCACCGCACCCTGGACGGGTGACACCGGCACGATCGGCGCCCACTCCGGCCGGTCCGCGCACGGCGGCAGCAGCTTCGCCTGGCTCGGCGGCTACGGCTCCACCGCCACCGACACCCTCAGCCAGACCGTGACCGTGCCCTCCGGATGCAGCAAGGCCACCCTGACCTACTGGCTGCACATCGACACCGACGAAACCGACCGGACCGCCTACGACACCTTCCGCGTCAAGGTGGGCAACACCTCCCTGACGACCCTCTCCAACACCGACGCCGGCAACGGCTACACCCAGCACACCCTCGACCTGACCCGCTACCTCGGCCAGCAGATCACCCTGACCTTCACCGCCACCGAGGACGCCAGCCTCCAGACCAGCTTCGTCCTCGACGACGCGGCGCTGCACCTCGGCTGACCGCACCCCCAACTGCCCGGAGGGGCACCGCAACAGGCATCCGTGCCGACAGGTGCCCCTCCGGGCACGCACCCGCGCGAGGGGACCTACGGGAGCCGACGGGCCAGGACGTACCCGCGGCGGGTCTCGGCCTCCTGCGGGTAGTGTGTGCGCTCCATCCGCGCCTCCACGGCGAATCCCGCGGCCCGCAGTGGCTCGATGACGGTGTCGTCCTCGAAGAAACGGAAGTCGACGTCGACCTCGTGGCCCCACCACTCGGTGAGGTGCCGGACCTCGGTGCCGAGGTGGAAGGCGAGCAGGAGCAGCGCGGACGGCCGTAGCACGCGGTGCATCTCGGCGAACGCGGGCCGCAGCTCCGCGGGGTGGAGGTGGATGACGGAGTAGAGCGCGACGGCCGCGCCGAACTCGCCGTCCTCGGCGGGCAGATCGAGGAGGTCGCCCTCGCGGAACTCCGCCCCGGGGTGTGCCCGGCGGGCCAGCGCGACCATCTCCGGGGAGACGTCCACCCCGACCGGGCGGACCCCCCGCTCCGCGAGCCACGCCGCGACGTGCCCGGGC
Organism: Streptomyces sp. NPDC048506; assembly: GCF_040651315.1. Taxonomy (NCBI): domain Bacteria; kingdom Bacillati; phylum Actinomycetota; class Actinomycetes; order Kitasatosporales; family Streptomycetaceae; genus Streptomyces; species Streptomyces sp. NPDC048506. The sequence continues at coordinate 44,790 of NZ_JBEZIX010000055.1, read as the reverse complement.
CCGCAGCCCAGGTCCGCCAACGGCGCGCCCGGCTCGTTCTGTTCGACGAGTGCGGCGAGCAGGGCGCGGTCCAGCGGCTTGTCCGCGAGCTCACCGCCGATGCGCCGGCGGTACTCCTCGGCGACGGCGTCGTAGCTCCGCCGCACCCGGTCGTGATCCCGTGCGTTGGACATGGGCCCAGCATCGCACGGGGCGGGTGCGCGCTCAGACCCGGGCGCTGAACGGGCACTTCCAGTCGGCCGGCTTACGGCTTCCCGAGTAGCGCCGGGCCTCGGAGAGCTTCTCGTACTCGACGAGGTTGGGGTTGATGTCGCCCTGTAGCTCGATGTCCTGCTTGCGGATCTTCTCCTGTAGCCGGTCCCACTGACCGGCGGCCTTGATCCGGTTGAACTGGGCGTGGGAGTTGAAGGCGAGCATCGGGAAGGGGGGACGGCGACCGACGCGGCTGTGCGTCTCGTGCAGCCCGATCACGAAGAACGGGTGCCCGGCGACGCTGTACGCGAACGCGCCGGACGACGGGTCGGGGTCGTAGCCCTCGGCCCAGGGGTGGGTGAGGCTGTCATGGTCGTGCACCGCCTGAAGCTGCTGCCACATCAGCTCCTCGAACTCGGTGTCCGACACGTTCAGGGGACCGGCGAAGGTCGCTATGAAGCTGGTGAACGGCTTGGCGTCCCAGTCCACCGACTTCACGTACGCATGCAGGTCGGCCGCCATCTGCCGGGCCGCGTCCTCGCCCCCGAACCATGTGTAGTGATGGTGGGCGATACCGCCCTGGCGCCAGGCCGAACGACCGGCCAGACAGGGAAAGGCGTTGCCGAGCAGGAACTGGCCGACCTCAGTGGCGGCGGTGGCGTCAACCGTCATGATCGTGACCTTCGGTGAGAGGGGCGTCGCCCGTGGTGGGGGCCCTGGCCGTGCTGGGGGACCATGGCAGTGAAGATCGAGCACTGCCGTTTCGTCAAGGCTGGGCCGGATACCGATCACGCCCGACGCCGAGCCGTAGCGGCGTCACGGGGGCCGCCCTCATCCGAACCACCCGTCCGCACCCGAACCGGCCGCCGTCACCCGAACCAGACGACCAGGCGCACGTTCTCGTCCCCGCACTCCGCGGCGGCCGCCCGCATGGCCGCCCAGACCGGCGCCCAATGCCCGTGGTCGGGCGGCGCGATCATCCGCGTCGTGAGCACCACCGGCCGGTACTCCACCCCGTCCAGCCGCACCGCACCGCCCGGCGGCCACTGCGACGGCGCCAGGAGCATGTCCCCACCGAAGGCCTCGGCCGCCGCCTCGCCCAGGTCGGGCGTCGCAGGGACGACGTCGGTCAGCACCGGCTCCCCGTCCCCGCCCGGCCGCCAGACGCCCGCCCAGGACCAGGCGGGGCCGTCGGCGAGCGGTGCGTCCCAGTCGACCGCGGCCACCTCGGCCCAGGTCGCGTACGTGTGGCCGTGCTGGAAGTCGCCGACCCCGGTCTCGCGGACCGGTTCCGAGACATCGGCCGGCAACCCCCGGTCGGCGAAGAGCGGACGCTCCACGTCACACTCCCCGCCCATGCCGAAGAGGCAGTCCCACGCCGCACGGTCCCGCCCCAGCCGGAAGTCCAGCAGATCGGCCTCGATCACCCAGCCCCCGCCGGACCGGCGGCTCTCGATCGCGCCGTCGATGTCCGTCCCCATGGGAGACCACCCTATGGCGACGCCCGCGCCGGGCGACGCGCGGACCGGGACGCGACGCCTACTCGGTCGTGCGCGGCAATCGACGCGCGAGATTCGCGGCCAGGTGCCGGGCGGCGAACGCCCCCTCGGCGTCGCGCGAGCTCAGGAGGTTGAGCAGTTCCACCGCCGCCCGCGCCTCACGGAGCGTCAGCAGCGGCAGACGCTCCTCGTCGGCATCGACCACACCATCCACCAGGCCCAACAGCCGGTCATCCATGTCACTCATGATCGGAACAACGGGGCGTGCTTGCGGAGAGTCACGGCAGGGCCGGTCGCAACCACCTCACCGCTGCGCCGACCCGGGCACGGACTCCCCCTCCTCCTCGCCCTCGACGGCGGCACCCACCGCCGCGGCGGGCATCGCCAGGCGCACCGCCGCATAGTGCACGGCGAGGCTGAAGACGATCACGATCACCAGGTCCCACCAGCTGGGGAGGGCCTGGGTGCCGCCGTAGCGGCCGAAGCGGCCGATCAGGACCAGGCCGCCCAGCCAGGGCCAGATCCAGGCGGCGCAGCGCCACCGCAGCGCCGCGCGGTAGGCCGTGGGGACCCCGCGCCGGGTGAGGGCCAGGACGACGAAGCCGAGGGCCGCGGCGACGGCGAGCTTCCAGCCCGCCTCGTAGCCGGACCAGTAGAAGATCAGGTTGGCGAAGACGAAACCTGCCGGCGCCAGCACCGACCAGGCCGGCAGTCGGTACGGGCGGGCCCGGCCCCCGTCGCGGAGGCGCAGGGCGTGCAGCGCCACCGGGGCGAAGGCGTACATGATCGCCGCCGCCGAGGTGACCAGGCCCACCAGCGCCTGCCAGCTGGGGAACGGCAGGAAGGCGAGCTCGCCGACGACGAACGCGAGGAGGATGGACAGGACCGGAACGCGGCGGCGGCCCACCCGGGCGAGGGGGCGGGGCAGCACCCGCTCACGGCCCATGGCGTACGACAGGCGGGCCGCGCCGGCCATGTAGACCAGGCCGGTGCCCGCCGGGGAGATGACGGCGTCGGCGTAGAGGACGGTCGCCAGCCACGCGGCGCCGACGGCGGTCGCGAGGGTGGCGTACGGCCCGAAGTTGCCCTTGCCGACCGGGTTGTCCCAGCCGTGCGCCAGCGCCCCGGGATCCAGCGCGGCGATGAACGCGACCTGGAGCAGCAGGTAGAGCAGGGTGCCCACCGCCATGGCCACGATCACCGCACGGGAGACGTCCCGCTGCGGGTCGCGGGCCTCCCCGGCCAGCTGGATCGCCTGCTCGAAGCCCAGCAGCGCGAACACCACACCGGCCGGCAGCGCCGCGAAGACGCCGTGCGCACCGTGCGGGGCGAAACCGCCGCCCGCGGTGAAGTTCTCGCCGTGGAAGGACAGGGCCATCAGGACCACGACGGTCAGCAGCGGTACCGCCGTCTTCAGCACGGCGGTGAACGAGTTGGTCGCGGACAGCAACCGCACGCCGAGGACGTTGATGACGGTGAACAGCAGCATGAAGCCGGTCGCGATCACCAGGCCGGCGGTGGTGAGGGTGCCGTTGGCATTCAGGATGTGGACCCGGTCGTGGACCCAGCCGATGCGGTCCGAGTACGAGAGGGTGGCCTCGACCTCGATCGGCGAGATCAGCGCCGACCGCAGCCAGGACATCCAGCCGGCCGTGAAGCCGACCAGCGGGCCGAAGGCGAAGAACGGGAACCGGGCGGTGCCGCCGGCGATCGGGTACGTGGCACCCAGCTCGGCGTGGGCCAGTGCCAGCACGGCCAGCATCGCCGACGCGAGGACCCAGGAGACCATCGAGGCGGGACCGGCGATCACGGCGGTGGTCAGCGCGCCCAGCAGCCAGCCGGAGCCGATGATCGACCCCAGCGAGATGAACATCAGGCCCCAGAACCCGACCGCCCTACGCAGGTGCCCGGCTCCTGGGGCGCCCCCGTTCCGTACGGCGTTGGTCTCGGTCACAGACGCAATCACTCCCGGCACCATCGTGGCCCGTCGGAGCGGTGCCCGCATGTCGCCCGCCGGACGGCCACCCGCGGTCACCGGCGCTCGCCGCCCGTGCCCGCGCTACCGGTACCCGTGGTGATCTAGGCTCGTCACCGGCGACGACGAGGGGAGCGGGACGCATGGCCACCTGGACCAGCACACTCGACCGGGCGGGGATCACGGATCCCGCACTGCGGCACGACTACGGCGAGCAGCGCCGCTTGGTGGCGCGCTACGCCCGTGCCGAGTACACCGCGGTGCGCCTGCTCCTCCCCGCGCCCCTCGTCCCCGACGTCATCGCCGCGACCGCCTTCATGCACCTCACCGACGACCGCATCGACCGGGGGCCGGTGTCCGAGCGGATCGCGGCGCTCGCCGCGTGGGACCAGCAGGTGCGGGCCGCCCTCGACGGCGGCCCGGCCGACCAGCCGCTGTTGCGCACCTTGCGGCACACCGTCGCGCGACACCCGCAACTGGAGGGCTGTGTAAGGGAGTTCCTGGCCGGCGCGCCGTCCGAGGTGCACTGCGAGGGGTTCGCCACGGAGGCCGACTTCCAGCACTACATCGACACCTACTCGCTGCCCGGTTTCATGCTGATCGCCTGTCTGCTCGCACCGTCGACCCCGACGGCCGACTACGTCGCCGGCTGCCGTACGTTCATCGAGGCGTCCCAGCGCCTCGACTTCCTGGACGACATCGCCGAGGACCTGTCCGACGGACGGCTCGGCATTCCGGAGGACGCGCTCGCCCGGCACGGCCTGACGCGCAGCGACCTGTTCGACCCGAACGAACCGACCGGGCGCGGTCCGGCCGCCGGCCCCGCCACGCCCGGCGTCGACTCCGCCTTCCGCGACCTGGTGCACCATCAAGCCCCCCTGGTCCGGGGCGGGTTGGCCGCGTCCCACCCGCTCACCGAGCTCGTCGCTCCGCCCCACCGGCCGCTCATCCGCGCGCTGCTCACCCTCCAGGAACACCGGCTGCGCGCCGTCGAGAACAAGGGGCCGGCGCTGCTGCGCGGGGCCACCCGGCCGCCGATCGCCGCCGCGCTCCGGATCCTGGCGCGGGAGTACCGCGCGGCCCGCGGGCAGCGGGAGGCGGTGCAGCACCCCGGGCGCGAGGGTGGGGCGGACGACGGCGTGGCCACCGCCACCAGGCGGGGCTGACGCCCCGGGGAGACCCTTGACCCGTCCGGTGCGTCAGCCGAAGTCCGCGGCGTGGTCACCGACCCAGGTGCGGAAGGTGCGTGCCGGCCTGCCGGTGACCGACTCGACCGTGTCGGTGGTGGCCGTGGGAGGGGCGGCGAGCATGGCGGCGTAGCCGTCGAGAAGGGGGTCGACGAAGGTGTCGGGGAACTCCGGGTCGGCCAGCAGCCGCTGACGGGCTGCCTCCCGGGACAACTCCTGCCAGCGCACCGGGCGTCCCAACACCTCGCCGATGGTGCGCACCTGCTCGGCCTGGGTGAGGACTTCGGGGCCGGTCAGGACGTGGACCGCGCGGTCGTGGCCGCTTTCGGTGAGCGCCCGCACGGCCACGGCGGCGATGTCCGCCTCATGGAGGAGGGCCATGGGTACGGCTCCGTAGGCGCCCTGCACCACGTCGCCGACCCGGATCTGGTCCGCCCACCACACGGTGTTGGCGGCGAAGGTGCTCGGGCGGAGGTGGGTCCACCGCAGTCCGGACCGCTCGATGAGCCGCTCCACGGCCGCGTGGGAACGGCCCACCGGGTGCGGCTGTCGCTCGGGCACGATCCCGTCCAGGACGGCGCCGGACGACAGGAACACGACCTGGCCGACACACCGCTTGAGGGCGTTCACGACGGTGGCGGCCGGGGCGTCGTCGTGGAAGGGCCACATCAGGAACACGGCGTCCGCGCCCTGCGCCGCCGTCTCCAGGGCACCGGAGTCGGCCAAGTCCCCCTGCCGCACGTCGACTCCGTCCGGAAGCCCGGCCGTGGCGGGGTTGCGGGTCAGCGCCCGCACCGCGCCGCCGTGCACGGCCATGAGGTGGGACACCACCTGCCGGCCCACGTTTCCGGTCGCCCCCGTGACCAGGATCGTGCTCGTGGCAGTCATCGAAGCTCTCCTTGCCTGCGCGCCCGTACCGGCGCCGGTACCTCCGCCGCCGAGGCGCGCAGCCACGATCACCGTGACGGGGCGGAAACGCCACCCATTGAGCGATGGATGTGGAAAACCGTCATGGAATAGGCTGGTGTGATGGATTCCGTCGCTCTGGATGTGGTCGACCGTGGGCTGGTGCACGCCCTTCAGATCGACGGGCGGGTGCCGTTCCGGGCCGTCGCCGACGTGCTCGGCGTGTCGGAGAACACCGTCGCCCGCCGCTACCGCCGGCTGCGGTCGTCCGGCGTGCTCCGGGTCGTCGGAGTGGTCAACGGCGTCCGGCTCGGCCACACCTCCTGGACCCTCCGGTTGCAGTGCACCCCGGACGCGGCCGGACCCCTCGCCGCCGCGCTCGCCGCCCGGCCCGACACCTCCTATGTGCACCTGCTCTCGGGCGGAACGGAGATCTCCTGCAACGTCCAGACCCCGACCGACGCCGACCGCGACGCCCTGCTGCTCCACAAGCTCCCGCGCACCGGCCGGATCACCGCGGTCTCCGCACATCTCGTGATGCGTGCCACCGTCCTCCCCGACGGCTGGGCCGGTGCCGCACGGCTCTCCTCGGAACAGGTCCGACGCCTGCGCCCGTCGCCGGTGTCCCCGCCCGGAGAGCCGGTCGTCCTCGACGCCCAGGACCGGGCGGTGCTGGAAGTCCTCGCCCGCGACGGACGGACCAGCTACACCGAGCTCGCCGCTGCCGCGGGCGGTGCGGACTCCACGGTCAGACGACGCCTGGACGTCCTGCGGTCGACGGGCGTCATCACCTACACCGTCGACATCTCACCGGCAGTGCTCGGCTTCCCCACCGAGGCACGGCTGTGGATGTCTGTGGAGCCCGCCGGCCTCGCCGACGCCGCACGGGCACTCGCCGGCCACCCCGAGGTCTCCTTCGCCGCCATGACGACCGGTCCCAGCAACCTCGTCGCCGCCGTCAACTGCCGTGACGCCGACGACCTGTGCCGCTACCTCACCGAACGCGTGGCCGCGCTCGACGCCGTCCGGTCCGTCGAGACGGCGCCCGTCATCCGCACCCTCAAAAGGGCCGCCGGCCACCTGCCCGTCGTGCGCTGAGCGCGGCTCCCGCTGCTCGTGCCGGCGGAACGGCAGCAGTGCGTGCACGGTCTTGCCCTGCGGCATCGGGCACACGGAGGTGGCGATCGCGAGGTGCTGCACCATGGGCCAGCCGAAGCCCCCGCCGTCACCGTCGATGTCCGGACAGCGCGCCACCGGCGGCGCGGGACAGGAGTCGCCCACGGCCACCGCGACGGCATCGCCGAAGACGGAGAGCCGCAGGGAACACGAGGGACCGCGAGCGTGCCGCACCGCGTTCGTGACGAGCTCGCTGACGACGAGCACCACGACATCGGCGGTGTGCGCATCCACCGGCGGGCGGAAGCCCGCCAGGAAACGGAGGGCGACGTCCCGGGCGACGACTGCCGCCCGGGGGCAACGGTCCAGCGTCACCAGCTGCGCGGACGGTGTCGAGCCACGGTGCGGCGCCGTGGTGCTGCGCATGAGGTTCACCTCGTTTTCGGGCCGGATTCAGCTCACGGAGAGTCAAATCCCTTTCTTCCGATCGTTGGTGGAAGAGGTAGGGCCACGGCCTTGACCTGCTGTGCCGTGGCCTCCTCCCGGTCGCAGCTGCTCCTACCCCGGTCACCCAGCGTTAATTCGTCGAGCCGGTGGATCGGCCTACCGGCCGGGCAGATCCGCGGCACGACCCGACGGGGTGAGCATGGCCGCCAGTACCGAGCGCCGGTCCTCACCCGGGCGGGCACCCAGCGGCCGGGCCAGCCGGTCGGCCTGGTAGTGCCAGTGGTGGTCGAGGTCCGGATTGACCTCGTCCGTCTCCTCGAACCCGCCGTCGGTTCCCAGCAGTTGGGCCAGGTCGACGGCGAGGTCCTGCCAGCCGACGTGCCCGCTGACGGCGTTGGCCACACCGTGCACCGGGGTGTCCAGGCACGAGACCACCGCGCGGGCCAGTGCCGCGGCGTGCACCCAGGCCGCGCCGTACCACGCGTGACCGCGGGCGCCCGGCCGCGGCAGGGCGAGCGGCCGACCCTCCCGGACGGCCTGGTAGAGCAGGCCGGTGGCGCCCCACCGCAGCTGGTCGCGCAGCCGGTCGTGCGGCCCCCAGACCAGCGGGGAGCGGACCGCGCTGGCACCGCCCCGGCCCCCGGTACCGGCGGCCCGCAGCAGCAGCCGCTCGCAGTCGAGCTTCGCCCGGCCGTAGGGGCTGAGCGGAGCGCACGAGCTGGACTCCTCCGCCACCGTTCCGTCGGCGGGGTGGCCGTAGGCGTCCACACTGCTGACGAAGACGAACGGGCCGCGCGACCAGGCCCCGGCCATCGCCTCCATCGCCGCCACGTCGGCCTCGGGGTGGGTGAAGGTGCAGGCGGCGTGGATGACGGCGTCCGCATCGGCCACGGCGGTGCGCAGACCGTCCGGGTCGGTGAGATCGCCCTCGATGACGTCCACGCCGTCCGCGGCGACCAGGTGGGCGGATTCGGGGCGGGCCAGGGCCAGTACGGGTCGCCCCTGGGCGGCGAGTTCGCGCAGCACGAAGGCGCCCACCCCACCGGTGGCGCCGGTGACCAGGACCGTGCCGGGCCGTGCTCGGCGCGGTCCGGCGGGACGCGCCACGGGCGCCGCGGCACGCTCCGCGGCCCGGACGTCCAACAGCGCGGTGACCGCGCGCGGGGTACGGGCCTGCATGATGTCCAGACCGGTCAGCGGCAGGGTCAGCGCCCGCCGCAGCCGCTCGGCGAGCTGGACCGCGATCAGCGAGTGGCCGCCGAGGGCGAAGAAGTCGTCGTCCGGGGCGGGGGTGCGGCCCAGCAGCGCCGCGAACCCGTCCCGTACCGCCTCGGCCCGGGGCCCGTCCGGCGCGGGGACGGACGGCATTCCGGGCAGCCGCGCCGGGTCGACGGCCCCGTCGGAGGTCCGGGGGAGCGCGTCCACCAGGGTGACCGCGGCCGGTACCAGATCCGCCGCCAGCCCCGCCCGCAGATACGCCCGCAGACCGGCGGGCGCCGGGCCGAAGCCGTCGCGGAGGACCGCGAAGGCGAGCTGCGGGCCACCGGGCGCCGCCACCACCGCGGCCTCCGAGACCTCAGGGTGCGCGCACAGCAGCGCCTCGGCCGGGTGCCGATCGGGCTCCTCCGCGGATTCCGTTGCCGCACCGGGCAGTTGGGACAGCCGGAGGTCGGGGTCCTGCGCCACCGCGGCGAGCAGCGCGGCGTAGCCCGCGCCGAGGCCGGCCGCCGCCTTCTCGTCCAGCGCGGCCCGGCGGTACTGCACGAGACCGGCCGGCCGCTCGCTGTCCAGCAGGCCGAAGGAGAGGTCGAACTTGGCCTCCCCGACGCCGACATCGAGGTGTTCGCCCACCGTCCCCGGGAGCTCCAGCACGGTCGGCGCACCGAGGACGTCGGCGGTCACCCGTACCAGTGCCGTCCCGTCCGCACCGCGGGCGGCGGCACCGAGCCGCTCCAGGATCAGGTCGAACGGTGCCTCGCGGTACCGCTGGGCGTCGAACAGCGCGTCCCGCACCCGCTCCAGCAGCGTGCTGAAGCGCGGATCGCCGGAGGTGTCGACGCGCAGCGGGAGGGTGTTGACGCACAGCCCGACCAGGCCGCGCATGGCCGCGCCCTGCCGGTGCGTGCCGGCGACGCCGATGACCAGGTCGTCCTGTCCGGTGAGGCGGTGCAGCGCGGCGAAGGCCGCGGCGAGCGCGACGGTGAACACCGTGGCCCGGTGCCGGCGGCCCAGTTCGCGCAGGGCCGTCGGCACCTCGGGGTCCAGCGGTGTGAGGTGCGTGCCGGCGGGCCGGGAGCCGGCGTCGGCGGGCGGTGACACCGGGCGGGGCAGCCGCGGGGGAGCGGCGTCTTCGAGGAGGCCGGCCCAGTGCCGCACCCCCGCGTCGAGACGGTCCGCGGCCCGCTGCTCATGCCGTGCGAACTCCGCGTACTGCGGCGGCTCCGGGCGCCGCGGGCCGGCCGCCGCGTCCGGTGCGGTGGCGGCGGCGTAGAGCGTGCCGAGCTCCGCCGCGACGGCCTCCAACGACGGTCCGTCGATGGATATGTGATGGAACGTCATCAGAACCGTGTGGTCCTGTGCGGCGTGCCGCAGGACCAGGGCGCGGGGCAGCGTCCCGACGGACAGGTCGAACGGCCGCCGCGCCTCCGCCACCAGCGGGTCCTGCGCCTCGTCCACACCCGCCGGCAACACCGGCACCGCGATCGCCTCGGGCGCCGCACACACTTCCTGGTACGGCTCGCCGTCGCGCTGCCCGTAGCGGGTGCGCAGGATCTCGTGCCGACGCACCAGCGAGGTCAGCGCGGCGGCCAGTGCCTCCACATCGAGCGGACCGCGCAGCCGGGTGGCGAACGGCACGTGGTACGACGCGTCGCCCTGACCGAGCCGGTCCATCAGCCACATGCGGCGCTGGGCATGGGAGAGCGGCGCCGGGCCGTGGTGGGCGGCCTCCGGACGGGGCGCCGGGCGGGCGGCGCGGGTGCGGGCCCGGCGCAGCAGCTCTTCCTGGAGGGCCGGGGCGGTGGTGCGGTCAGTGGCCATCGGTGTCCTCCGGGGCGTGCGGGTGCAGATCGTGGTGGGCGGCGAGCAGCGCCCGCTCGACCAGGGCGGCCTGGTCCGCCACCGTGGGGGCGGTGAAGAAGTCGGCGAGCGTCAGCTCCACGCCCAGCTCCTCGCGCAGGTCGTCGGTGACGGCGAGGGCCAGCAGGGAGTGACCGCCCAGGGCGAGGAACTCGGCGTCCGGACGGGTCACCTCGCGGCCCAGGGAGCGGCTCCACAACTCGGCCACCGCCTGCTCCAGCGGCGTCAGCGGCGCGGCGGGGGCGGCGGCGCCGCCCACGGTGACCGCGTCCGTCAACGCACGGCGGTCCACCTTGCCGGACGGCGTGAGCGGCAGCTCCTCGACGACGGTCAGCTCGTCGGGCACCAGATGCGCCGGCAGGACCGCGGCCAGCCGGTCCCGCAGCGCGGCCGGCCGGGGCACCGGTCCGGGCGCGGCGACGACGAACGCGATCAGACGGGCGTCGTCGGGCGCGGGGCGGTGCACGGCGACGGCGGCGTCGGCCACCTCCGGCTGCTCCCGCAGGGCGTGTTCGACCTCACCGGGCTCGATCCGGAACCCGCGCACCTTCACCTGGTCGTCCGTGCGCCCGTGGTACTCCAGCACGCCGTCCGGGCGCCGCGAGACGATGTCGCCGGTGCGGTAGAGCCGGCCCCACTCCGGGTACGGGACGAAGCGCTCGGCGGTCAGCTCCGGGCGCCCGGTGTAGCCCAGCGCCAGCCGGCTGCCGCCGACCCACAGCTCGCCGCGCTCGCCGTCCGCCACCGGCCGTCCGGCGTCGTCCAGGACGTGCGCCGTGGCACCCGCGATCGGTCGGCCGATCGGCACCTGCCCGTCGCAGTCCGCGTCGGTGACCAGGTGGGTGGTGGCGAACGTGGTGGTCTCCGTGGGGCCGTAGCCGTTGACCAACTCCAGCCACGGGAACGCCCGGAGGACCTCCCGCGCGTGGTGGGCGGCCATCGCCTCCCCGCCCACCACCACCGTGCGCAGCAGGGCGAACAGCCGGGACCGGCGCACCGCCAGTTGGTGGAAGAGCGCGGTGGTGAAGAACGCCACGGTGACGCCATGGCGCTCCGCCTGCTGGGCCAGGTCCTCCAGCGAGGGCCGCTCCACGGTGCACACCACCACCGCCGCGCCGTTGGCCAGCGCGCTCCACACCTCGAACGTCGAGGCGTCGAAGGTCATCGGCGAGTGGAACAGGACCCGGTCACGGGAGGTCAGGGTGAAGTACGCGGGGTCGGTGACCAGCTCGGCGACGGCCCGGTGGGTGATCTCCACGCCCTTGGGCCGGCCGGTGGACCCCGAGGTGAACATGATGAACGCGGCCGCGTCCGGGTCGAGTTCACGACCGGACGCGGGGACGGCGTCGACCGGTGCCCGGTCGGCCTGTGATCCGCCGGCCGACGCCTCGTCCGCTTCCGTCTCCTCCGCCAGCAGCCCATCGGCCAGCAGATCGTCGGGCACGGCGAGCACCGCGCCGGCCGGGGCAGTGGACTCCAACAGCTTGCCGTCCCCGACGGTCAACGTCACCTGGGCGTCCGCGGCCAGCGCCTCGGTACGGGGACGCGGATGCGCCGGGTCGAGCGGGACGCACACCGCGCCGGCCCGCCACAGCGCCAGCTGGGCCACGACCGTGCGGGCCGAACGGGCCATCAGCAGCGCCACCGCATCGCCGCGCCGGACCCCGTGCCGCTCCAGGTATCCGGCGAGGGCCCGGGCGACCGAGTCCAGCTGGGCATAGGTCAGCGTGAGGTCGCCGTCCGCCACCGCCAGGGCGTTCGGGGCCTGTTGGGCGTGCCAGGCCACGAGGGCCGGCAGGCCGGCCGCGGGCCCCGGGCGCATACCTGGGGCGACCGACGGAGCGGCGGACGCGGCGCGGGCGCCGGAGGGGGCGGGCGCGCTCGGCTGGCGGTGTTCGGTGGGCACGGGCCCTTCCTTCCGGGTGTCGCGGGAGTGCGGGCTTGGGGTGGTCATCTCAGGCTCCTGCCGGGTTCAGGGCCGCGCACCGGGCGTCGACCAGCGCCGCCACGGCCCGCAGGTCGGTCTGCCGCAGCAGCTCCGGGGCGCGCAGCCGTACCCCGCTCTCCCGCTGGATGGCGGCGAGCAGCCGGGCGGCGACGAGCGATGTGCCGCCCGCGGCGGTGAAGTTGTCCGCCAGGGTGGTCTCGGGACGGGCCAGCAGATCACGCACGATGTCGAGCACCAGCCGCTCGCCGGGGGTGGCCGCGTCGGCCCCGCCGTCGCCCGGCGCGGCGGAGCCGTCCTCGCCGCCCACCTCGGTTGCCCGGCGCAGCAGCTCGCGCCGGTCCACCTTCCCGTTGGCGTCCAGCGGGAAGGAGCCGACGATCCGCACGTCCGACGGCACGGCCTGCTCCGGCAGCCAGGCACGCACCCCCGGCAGCAACCCGTCCGCGGTGGGCGCGGCGTCGGCGGTGGGCCGTACGTACGCCACGAGACGGGCCCGGCCGTCCGGGGTGCGCGGTGCGACGACGACCGCGCTGCGCACCGCCGGGTCCTGCTCGAACGCGGCCTCCACCTCCGCCGGTTCGATTCGCACTCCGCTGATCTTCACCTGGTCGTCGAGCCGGCCGAGGAACTCCAGCCGGCCGTCGTCCCGCATCCGCACCCGGTCGCCGGTGCGGTACAGGCGGTCCACGCCCGGCCGGGCGACGCCCTCGGGCGGTGCGGCGAAGCGCTGCGCGGTCAGCTCGGGGTCCAGGTATCCGAGCGCCAGACCCGCGCCGCCCAGACGCAGTTCGCCCTCCGTTCCGCGGGCGACCGGTCGGCCGTCCGGGTCGGTGACGACGACGGTCACGCCCGGCACCGGCCGTCCGATGGGCGGCGCGCCCTCCTCGCCCGCCGCGCCGTCCGTGCCGCGCATCGGATGGGTGGTGGCGAGAACGGTGGCCTCGGCCGGCCCGTAGGCGTTGTGGACGGTCGTGGTCACATCGGCGCCGGGGCGGCGGCGCATCCGGTCGCCGCCGACGAAGAGGTGACGCAGCGTCAGGTCAGCTGGCCAGGGCCGGTCCAGCAGCGGCTCGACCATCGGCGTCGCCGCGACCCCCACCGTCACCGCCGCCGTACGCCACCAGTCGGTGAGCACGTCGGAGTCCCAGCGGACGTCGTCCGGCGCCGGCACCAGGGCCGCCCCGGACGACAACCCGGCCCACAGCTCCAACAGGTGCGGGTCGAACGCGACGCCGATGAGCAGGGAGTGCCGGTCCCCCGGGGCCAGGCCGGACTCGGTCCGGTACCAGTCGAGCAGGGTGGCCAGCGCGGCCTCGGCGACCGCGACCGCCTTGGGGCGGCCGGTGGAACCGGAGGTCAGCACGGCGTAGAAGGCCCCGGCCGGCGCGGACCGCGCGCCGTCGGCCGGCTCGGCGAACGCCGCCACGGCCTCGACGGGCGCGTTGGCCCCCGCGGAGGGCAGCGGCAACACCACCTGCTCGGCCGTCCGGTAACGGGCCGGCAGCAGCCCCGGCTCGCCGATCAGGCAGACCACGTCGAGGTCCTCGGTGACGGCCTGGACGCGGCGTTCACCGGGCTGCGGGCCCAGCGGCAGGTAGACGGCGCCGAGTCGGGCCAGCGCGACCGCGCTCACCACGAGCGCCGCGGAACGGTCGAGGCAGACGCCGACCAGGTCCCCGGGCCGGACCCGACCGCGCAGCGCGTCCGCCACCTCGTCGGCAGCGGTGTCGATGTCCCGGTACGTCCAGGTGTGAGCCCCGTCGAGCACGGCGGGGGCCTCGGGAGAGCGGGTGGTCCACTCCGTGAAGCGGGCGAGCAGGCCGGTCGGGGCGCCGGCGGCGGGCGCCGCGCCGTGGACGATGCTGAGCGCGGCGTCCCGCGGGGCGGGGGAGGTCTCGGGCTGGAACATCACGCCTCCGTCAGGGGGGTCGTACCGGCGGGAACGGGCACGGCGACGGCGGCGAGGGCGGCGGCCTGGTCGACGAGCACCGGGTTCTGGAACAGCAGTCGCAGCGGCGGGCGGTGGCCCAGCCGTGGCTCCAGCCAGGCGGCCAACTGCGCGGCGAGCAGCGAATGGCCACCGACGTGGAAGAAGTGCGAGGCCGCGTCGAATCCGCGGTGGCCCAGCACCTCGTGCCAGCCGTCGGCGAGCAGCGCGGTCAGCGGGTCGTCGGACACCGCTCCGGTGCGGTCGGCCTCCTCTGCCGCAGTCACGGGTGCGGCCGGCTCCAGCGCGGTGGCGCGACCGGACAGCGCCACCCGGTCCGGCTTGCCGCCGGCCAGCCGCGGCAGCGTGCCCAGGCGCGCCCAGCGCGCGGGGACCAGCGCGGCCGGCAGCCGCCGGCTCAACTCCGTGTGCAGCGCCTGCTCGTCCCACTCCGTCTCGTGGCCGGTGTCCTCCAGGAAGCCGACGAGCCGGGGGCCGCCGGGTGCCTCGCGGTCCAGGACGACGGCGCAGGACCGGCCGCCGAGCACCGCCGAGGCCGCGGCCTCCACCTCTTCCAGCTCGATGCGGTACCCGCGCAGCTTGATCTGGTTGTCCCGGCGCCCCAGGAAGTACAGCAGCCCGTCGCGCCCCCGATAGCCGAGGTCACCGGTGAGGTAGACCCGCTCGTCGCCGAGGGCCCCGACGGTGATGAACCGCGCCGCGGTGGTCTCGGTATTGCCGACGTACCCCTCGGCGAGCCCGGCGCCGGCGATGGCGAGTTCGCCGACCGCGCCGTCCGGCAGCGGGCGGTGGCAGTCGTCCAGGACGTGGATCCGTTCGCCGGGCAGCTCGCTGCCGAGCGGGATCTCCGCGCCGTCGGCGAGGCCGTCCCGGGTGATCTCGTGGACGGTGGTGCTGATGGCGGCTTCCGTCACGCCGTAGACGTTGAGCACGGTGGCGTCGGTGTCGGCCAGGAACGTGCGCAGCACATCGGCCGGGAGGCGCTCCCCGCCGAGGACCAGCAGCCGTGGCGCCCACCGGCCGTCGCGGAGCGCGGGGCGGAGCTCCTCGCGGGTGGCGAGGAAGTAACTGGTCGGCAGGTTCGCCACGGTGACGCGGGCGGCGGACAGCAGGGCGGCCACCTCCGACCCGGTGGGCACCTCCTCTTCCGGAACCACCAGGCACGCGCCGGCGTGGAGCGACGGCAGCACCTCTTCCAGGGCCACGTCGAACGAGGGCTGGGCGAAGAGCAGCACCCGGTCGCCCTGGGCCAGCTCGAACCGCTCGGCCACACCGGTCAGATGGTTCTCCAGCGCCGCCCGTCCGACGGCGACCGCCTTGGGTATGCCCGTCGAGCCCGAGGTGTGGATGATGTACGAGGCTCCGGGCACCACCTCCGCCGCACGGGCCGCGGGCAGCACCGCGGCGTCGACCGGGGCGGCCGGCAGACCGGCGGGCACCGCGGTGGCCGCCGCGCCGGTGCCCGCGGGGGTGAGGACGAGGGCCGGGGCCAGCCGGTCCAGCAGCAGCTCCAGACGGGCCGGCGGGTCGGACGGCGAGAGCGGACAGTACACCGCGCCGGTGCGCAGACACGCCAGCAGGGCCACGACGGAGTCGGCGCCGCGCGGCAGTACGGCGGCCACCGGCTGACCGGCCGTCACGCCCGCCGCCCGCAGCCGCCCGGCGAGCGAGGCCACCTGCGCGTCGAGGTCGCCGTAGGTGATCCGGCGGGCGCCGACGAGCAGTGCCGGGAGCGCCGGGTCATGGGCTGCGGCGGGGTCGAGCGGGTCGCGGTCGGTCGCCCGGGGCGCGGGGAGCGCGGTGGTGGGGGCGGGCGGCGGCGCCAGCTCGGCGAGGGCGGTGCCGGGGGCGTCGAGGTAGCCGCGCAGCAGGTCCAGGAACCGTCCGGCGAGCAGCTTCGCCACGTCCTCGCCGAGCAGGTCGGCGTCGTAGTCCCAGACCAGGGTCATGCCGGGGGCGCCGTGTCGGAGGCTGACGCCGCGCCGGTCGTCGGGCAGCAGCACCACGTCCAGGTCGAAGCGGGTGGTCCCGGTGTTGAAGCCCTCGAACAGGGTGATGTCCAGGCCGGGTACGTCGATCTCCGGGAGCTGGGCGTCGTGTGCGCTGAACATGACGCTGAACAGCGGATTGTCCGCGCCGGAGGTGTGCAGGCCGAGTGCGCGGGTCAGCTCCTGGACCGGCACCTCCTGGTGCGGCAGGGCGCGGATCAGGGTGTCGGTCACCTCGTCCATGGACTCCTCGGCCGGTGCGGCCGGGTCCAGGTGCAGCGCCAGCGGAATGGTGTTCACGAACATGCCCACCGCGTCCTCGAATCCGCGGGGGCGGTTGCCGACCGCGGTGCCGATGACCATCTGCGAGCGGCCGCTGTGCCGGCGGAGCAGCTCGGCGAAGAGCCCCAGGAGCGCGGCGAACGGGGTCAGACCGCGCGAACGGGCGTGCTCCCGCAGGCGTTCGGCCAGGTCCGCGCCGATCGACTGGCGCAGCTGGCCACCGTGGTGCCGGCGCCGGGAACCGGGCCGGGTCAGCCCGGGCAGCGGCATGTCGTAGGACATGTCCCGCAGCTCACCGGCCCAGAACGCAAGGCTCTCCTGCCGTTCCGCCTCGTCGGCGGCGTCGTGCTCGACCCGGGCCCGGACGTGGTCGGCGTACGAGGACACCGTGGGCAGTTCCACCGGCTCGCCCAGGACGCGGGCCCGGTAGACGGTGAAGACGTCCCGCAGCAGGATCGCGAACGAGTGGCCGTCGTGGATCAGGTGGTGTTCGACGTGGATGAGGCGGTGCCGGTCCTCGGCCAGCCGGACCAGGGTCCAGCGCAGCAGCGGCGCCTCGAAGGTGTCGAGCGGCGTCTCGGCCTCGGTGCGCAGCAGCTCCTGGTACGCGGCCTCCGCGTCAGCGGCGCCGCTGAGATCGACGGTCCGCAGTCGCGGCCGGCAGCCGTCGGCGACCCGCTGGCCGGGCATCGCGCCGGGGACGGCGACGAGCTCCAGCCGCAGTCCGGGGTGCCGGTCGAGGGCGGCGGCGAGCGCGTGGTGCAGGGCCTCGGGGTCGAGGGTGCCCCACAGATCGAGTGCGGCGGTGAAGTTGTAGGCGCGGCTGCCCGGTTGCACCTGTTCGTGCAGCCAGACGATCTCCTGTGAGGAGGAGAGCGGAAGCATGGGCTGTCCCTGATGGGTCGTCGGGTCGGATGAGCGCGGCGGGCGTGGTCGGCCGGCCGCGGGCGTGCGGACCGGCCGCGGATCGCGCGGCCGGTCCGGTGTGTTCAAGGGTGTGCGGTGGTGGGCCCGAGGCGGGCCGGTGCGTCAGCCGGCTGTCGGAGCCGGGGCACGCAGGGCGCCGGTGAGCGCGGCGAAGGCGTCCTCCGCGGTGTCGTCGGAGTGCACCGCGCGGTCCCACACCATGCGCAGGTGGAGTTCGGGCCCTTGGGTGACGGACACCGCGAAGGGTCCGCGCACCGGCCTGCCGTCGATATGGACCTCCTGGCCGGTCACCCCACCCAGTCGGAGCGGGGCGCGCCGCCGGGCGTCGTCGACGGTCAGCAGGCCGTCGAGCCGGCCGGCCCAGCCGGAGCCGGCGGTCCGGGCGGCGTGCACCACCTCGTCGAAGGGGGTGCCGGCCCGGTCCAGGTCGTCCCACCAGGCCCCCGCGGTCTCCTCCGGGGCGGCGGCCGCCGGCCCCGTCGCGGTGGGGAAGACCACCGTGTTGAGGAAGCAGCCGAGTACCGGTGCGGCACCCGGAGGCCGTCCGCCCCAGGGATAGCCGAGCGGCACCACATGGCCCCGCCCGTACAGCACCGCCGCGGCCGCCCGGCAGGCGTCCAGCAGCTGGGGGAAGGACGCCCCGCCCTCCGGCGCGGGGATCCGCAGCTCGGCCGAGCCGCTCGGCAGCCGGTCGGCGGAGGGGGCCTGGGGGGCGGGCAGCGGGGCGCGTTCCCGGACCGCGCGGAGCCGGTCGCCCCAGTACTCCAGCGCCGCCGGTGAGCCCGCCCGCGCCTCGTCGTCCAGCTGGAGCAGTACGGCCTCCCGATAGGCGTCCAGTTCGGCGGCGACATCGGTCGGCGACGGGCCTTCGACCGTGCTCGCGGCGGCATAGGCGGTGCCCAGCTCCTCGACGATCCGCGCCAACGAGCTGCCGTCGCACGCGGTGTGGTCCAGAACCACCGCGAGCACCTCGTGCCTGTCGTCCCCGTCGTCCCCGTCGTCGTGCTGACTCGACGTCAGAAACAGTCGAAGCGGCGGACCTTGTGGCGTCCAGTCGTTCAGCGCCCGCCGCAGGGCGTCGGCCGCGTCCTCGCCGGGTGCACAGGGCACCTCCACCACCGGCACCTCCGGCTGCTCCAGCCGGAGCACCGGAGTGCCGCGCAGCACCGCCGGCCGGGCGCGCAGCACGGGGTGCAGCGCGGCGAGGTGCCGCGCGGCCGCGGCGAGACGCCGGGTGTCGACCGTGCCGCGCGGGAAGGAGAAGAACATCGGCACGAGGTCGGGCCGCCCGGCCGGATCCATGGCCCGCACCAGCACGAAGCGACGCTGGGCGCCGGTGACGGGCAGCAGGGTCGGGACCCCGGCGCCGTCGTCCAACCGGCGATAGCGGTCCAGGTACTGGCTCGTGATGCTGAGCACTCAAGGCCTCTCTGTCGTTGCCGACCGCGCGGCCGGGAGAGGGCTCGGCGGGGTCGGTGAGTGGGGGAAGGCGGGCGCGGGCCCGGTGTGAGCGGAAGTCTCCGGTACGCCTCAGCCGCGGGCGGCGGGGCCGGTCGGCTCGCCGTCGATGTGCGCGGGGGCGTGGTCCGCATCCGTGGCGGCGTCCGGCCGTCCGTGGTCCGGGACGGTGAGCGGCAGTTCGGTGTCCCCGTCGCCCGCGGTGACCGGGAGGTCCCGCATCCGGCGCAGCGGGGACAGCAGCAGCGGCACCGGTACGACCAGGAATCCCACCGCGCACCACGTCAGCGCCACGCGCGCCCCGAACGCGTCGGCCAGCGCACCGCCGGCCAGGGCGCCGAGAGGCAGGGTGCCCCACATCACGAACCGCAGGGTGGCGTTCATCCGCCCCAGCAACCTGGGCGGGCACAACACCTGGCGGAAGCTCACCTGGGCGACGTTGTAGACGACCGCTCCGAAGAAGACCACGCCGGAGCCGATCGCGAACAGCGCGGCGCCCGCGCCGCGGCCGGACAGCGGCCACAGCAACGCGAAGGGCCCGGCGACCAGTGTGGACAGCCAGATGATCCGGGCCTGGCCGACGCGGGCGGCGAGCGCGCCCGCACACAGCGCACCGGCCAGCCCGCCGACCGCGGCGGCGGCCAGCACCAGGCCGACCGCGCCCGGCGGCAGGCCGAGCACCCGGACCAGGAAGACGGCCTGAGTGGCCATCAGCATGGCGGAGAAGAGGTTGGCCAGCGCGGTCGCGGCCGCGATCACCCGCAGCAGGCGGTGGCCGAACACGAACCGCAGGCCCTCCGCGATGTCCGTGCGCAGCGCGGCACCCGGTACGCGCGGTGGGCGGCTCTCCGGGTGCTTGATGCGCCACAGGAGCAGGGCGGAGACCGTGTAGCCGATCGCATCGGCCACGATGGCGAGGGGCGCCCCGAGCCACTGCACGAGACCGCCGCCGATCCCCGGGCCGGCGACCTGCGCCGAGGAGCGGATGGTCTCCAGCGCTCCATTGCCCGCGACGAGCTGTTCCTTGGGCAGCAGTTGGGGCAGGAAGCTCTGGTGGGCCACGTCGAAGAAGACCGTCGCCACACCGGTGACCAAAGCGACGGCGTACAACTGGGCCATCGTCAGCACATCGGCCACGGCGGCCAGCGGGATGCTCGCCATCGCCACGGCCCGCACCAGGTCGGCCCGGATCAGCAGCGGCAGCTTCCGCATCCGGTCGACCCAGGCGCCCGCGGGCAGCCCGACCAGCAGGAACGCGGCGGTCTCGGCGGCCGTGAGAAGACCCACCTGAAAGGCGGGGGCGTTGAGTTGGAGTACCGCTACGAGGGGCAGGGCGACCAGGGTCACCTGGGCGCCGAACTGTCCGGCCGCGGCTCCGGCGAGCAGCAGACGGAAGTCGCGCGTGCGGAGCGGGCCGCTGGCCGCGGCTCGGGGTCTGACGGGCATGACTATGACATTCAGGGACCGCCGATCGGCAGTCAAAACCGAGTGCACAGTTTCAGTCGCTTTTCTTCACCTTTTGTGCAGGCGAGCCGAAAATTTTCCGTCAAAAGGCGGCAGATGACGGATGGCTGCCAGTTGGCGCCCCTCGGCCTGTCGCAAGCGAGCGGCGGTCATCGCGCATGAGCGCTCCGCACTCCGGACGCCCCGGTGCGCACCCTGGCTGAAAACCGCCATCGTTGCCCCTTTATTAACCGAACCATTCCCTTCACCCGCTATGCCGCCCCCGCCGTGGTATCGCCGCCGACGCCGCCCTGCGCCCGGGGTGCGTGTGACGGCTCGCGACGCGCACGCCGACTTGAACGACCGCCCCACCTGCGGCCCGCAGCTCGACCGGATGCGCACCACACCGGCCGGGACGGTGGAGTCCGGCGCGATCCCCGGTCCGGTCCGGCGCGATCCCCGGTCCGGTCCGGCGCGATCCCCGGTCCGGTCCGGCCCTGCCGGCGCCTCGGCTGACCGAACCCCGGCCCGTTCGGCTGGGACGGCGGGCTCGGCCGGGGCTGTGCAGATGGGCCCGGTCGAGGACCTCACCCCGATCCTGTTGACCCAGTCGGCGATGGATACCCAGGACTCCCTGCGCCTGGTCAAGGACTTCCAGGCGAGGGCCTACCAGGCGAGCGACGCATGCCTTCGCGCGCCGACGGCACTATCCCGCCCGGTGGGGCGGCCCGGAAGCCGCTCGTGCCGCGGTGGCACGGATCGCGCGCGCGGTCTCCAGGGCCGCGCCGAAGGCGTCCGGATCGTGCGCGGCCAGGCGCGAGTGGAGCAGGACGGACTCCCGCGCCGCCACCAGCGCCGCCGCGGCACCACGGTCGGAGAGCAGGTGTGCTGAGGCCAACAGGCTCAGCGCGCCGGCCAGTTCGGCCATCTGGCTCATCGACCGCAGCATCCGCACGGCCTCGGTGAGCGTCCTGACGGCCGGGTCGGCGGCACCGGCGCGGATGAGGTCGTGGCCGCGCCGCACCGTCAGCCGCGCGGCCACGAGCGATGCCGTCCGTGGGTCCAGGCGCACTACCTCCGGGCCGCCGGGCGAGGAGCCGGCGTCGTTCGCCGCGCCGGACGCCGACGTGCGCAGGCCGCCCAGCACCCGCTGCACCGCGGACAGTTCGGCCTCGAACCGGCCGGGGTCGGCGGCGGCCAGGGCGGTGAGCAGGGCCACCGCCTCCTCCAGGGCCGCGGTCGCCTCCGTCGTGGCTCCGGCGGCGTGGCAGAACTGGCCGAGGTTCCGCAACGAGCGGGCCAGGGCGGAGCGGAACGCGGCGGGGTTGACCTCCGCGAGCGACCGGCGCAGCGCAACGGCCTGGTGGGTGGCCGCCACCGCCTCCTCCAGGCGTCCCGACCGGGCCAGATACAGCCCTTGGTTGTGCAGGGCCCTGGCCAGGTCGGGCGCGTAGGTGTCCGGCCGGTCGGCGGCCAGCCGGTAGTAGATCCCCAGGGCCTCGCCGACGGACGCCAGGGCCGCCGCATGGTCACCGGTGTCGGCCAACTGGAGTCCCAAGTTGTTCAAGGAGAAGGCCAGCCCCGGCAGCTGCTGCCGGTCGGAGGAGGCCAACCGCCGCCGCACCGCGACCGCGCGTCGGGTCACCGTCACCGCCTCGTCGAACCGCCGGACCTGGTGCAGCTGGTTCCCCAGGTTGCTCCAGGCCTTGCCCAGCTCCGCCGCCTCCGCGTCGCCGCCCGACGCATCGAGGACCTCGACGGCCCGCGCCGTCGCCGCGACCGCCTCTGGTCCCCGTCCGAGGTCGGAGAGCACCGCGCCGAGGTTCGTCCACGCCGTCCCCAGAAACCGGGAACGCCCGGGGGCCCGCGGGTCGACCGCCTGCCAGGCCGCGATCGCGTCCCGGGCTACCGGGAGCGCCTCGGAGAGTAAACCGGCCTGCCAGAGGCGGTAGCCGAGGGTGAGCAGCCGGTCGGCCCGCTCCGTCGGCTGCCCGGCCTCCGGGAGCTGACGGTCCGCCAGTTCCCGGGTCACCGCGGCCATGCCCAGGTCGAGGTCGACGTGCCGGTCGGCGGGGAAGCAGCCCGCGACGTTCTCCAGCACGGCGGTCGCCACACCGTCCAGCCGGGCCAGGGCGGAGAGCACCGTGCTGCCGGCGGTGAGCGCCAGCCAGGGGCGGTCGTGCAGCAGCGGGAAGAGGTGCCGCGGTCCGACGTGCGGCCACCGCTCCGCGGCGCTCACCAGGAACGTCATGGCACGTGCCAGCGAGGCCGGCGGCGCCGGCCCGTCGGCCGCGGCGAAGACGTCGAGCGCGGGCCGGGCCCAGGCCTGCGCGGGGTAGTCGGCCGAGTGGCCGGGCAGCGTCAGGGCGAGGAAGTCCTCGGCGAGGCGGTCCGGATAGAGCGGCTCCAGCACGGCGCCGGACTCCGCCGGCGGATAGCACACGGCATGGTCGTCGAGCAGGCGCTCGACCGAGGGGCACCCCACCACCGACCGGACCAGGCCACCGCCCGCCCCGGGCGGCAGCGGACCGCTCAGCGCGGCGAGGAACACCGTACGGTTCATGGTCTCCGGCGGCGTGGCGAACCCGGACCCGGCGCCGGCCCGCTCCCGGCCGGCGTCCTCGTACCGGATCCGCCAGTGGAGGTGCTCCCGGTCCAGGAGGTAGACGGTCAGACCGGCCATGTCCCGCGGCGCCCGGATGCCGGTGGCGGCGGCGTCCACGGCCACCAGCGCGGCCATGTGCAGCGCGAGGGTCAGCCCGAAGTCGGGGTGGGCCAACGGGCCGGGCGGCTCCAAGCCCGCAGCCCGGACACCCACGTGGGCGGCGAAGCTGTCCCGCGCCGCGCGGAACATCCGCGCGCGGACGTCCACGCCGCCCTCGCCCTCGCCCAGCGGCTCCAGGAGGTGGGCGGAGGTGTCCGCCTGCACCTGCGCCAGTGCGGCCCGCACCGAGGGCCACCCGTCCGCTCCACGGGCGAGCAGCAGGACACGGGTGCGCAGCGTCGGGTGGTGCAGCAACGCATTGCTGGACAGCCAGGTCAGCGCGGACAGCGGCCACCGGTCGGCGTAGTCCACGACGACCAGCAGGCCCCTCGCCCCCTCGACCCGCAGATCCTGGCTGCCCGGCGGGGGCAGGACGGCGCCCTGGCCCAGGGTTGCGCTGACGACCTTCCAGTCCCGCGCCAGCGACTCCTGGGCGAGCCGCGCGGCGAGCCGGGTCTTGCCCTGCCCACCGGGGCCGTGCAACAGGCGGGCGGCGAGGCGCGGCTCCCCGTCCCGCCACCGGCGCAAGGCGCACAACTCCTCCTGGCGACCGGTGAACTCCACCACCTGGAAGCGGGCGTTGAGCATCCGGCTCGGCAACTGCCGTTAACCAGTCCGCATCCGGCTCGGGCGCCGGGCGCCAGTTCTCCAGCAGGTAGACCGGGGTGCCGTCGCCCCAGACGTGAACGTCGGCACCGACGGCCCCGTAGGCGAACCCGGCCTCGGCGCGGACCACTTGAACGGGATGTCCGGACGCGCCGCCGGCACCGAAGGCACCGAAGGCATCGGAAGGGCCGGCTGCCGTCATGTGCCGCCCGCTCTCTCGCTCCGTTCGCCATCGGCCGACGCCGTGCCCGGTCCGCCGGACGGGTGTTGGTGGACGATGACGTCCCCGCCCAGCGAAGCGAAGACCCGGCCGTGGTCGCGGGCGACGTTCTGCTGTACCCAGCAGGCCCCCTCGGCCGGCAGCGCCGCACGCACCTGTCGCACCAGATCGGCCAACTCCCCGGCAGCATCGGGGTGTTCTGCTATCAGTGCACTCAGCTGGAGTTGCCACGCCGGTACCAGGCTCTGCCGGAACCCTTCGGGATCCGTCGCCCGCCCCACCAACTCCGCATCGCCGTCCAGTCGCGCCGAGACCGCTGCCCGCTGCTCCACGGCGCCCCGGCGGAACAACCGGGTCACCCCACTGCGCGTGGACTGCCAGGCCTCGGTCGCCATCGCCGCCACGATGGTGCCGGCCCCCGTCATCGTCAGCGCCGCCACGGCGTCCTCCAGCATCCCGCTCTCCTCGGATCCGGTCCGGCCGGCCAGGGACCCGGATCGTCAAGGGGACACGGCGCCACCGTGCGGCGCCGGGGGCTCCCTCACACCAGGCACTCCGTCAGGCCGGGACAATCAACTGTCGGCAACTCCTGGTAATTATCAGAAATGTGCTCGGACATATCTGCCTTCTGTCGACTTCGGCCCCGGTCACCCCAGCGCGCCTATGAGCGCCGGGACATCGGCGAACCCGGCGTCGGCCGGCTGCCCGCAGACCTTGCCCGCCGTCTCACCGGCGAAGCTGAACACACCGGCCAGTTCCGGCCCGCGCCGCCCCCATACGACGAGCGGACTACCGCTGTCGCCGAAGCACATGGTCGTGCGTCCGCTGGGCACGTCGCGGGCGCAGACGACCGATGCCTCGTCCACCACGGCCGGCGTCTGGGCGGCACACTGCGCATGGGTACGGACGGTGAGATCGCCACGGCGCAGCACATCACCGCGGATCTCCCGGCCCGGTCGGGACGGGTCCGGTGCGGCCGTGGTGCCGTGACTGAAGATCGATACGCGTGTACCCGGGCGCGGCCGCTGCTCGGCGACCGGGAGCGGTCGGACACCGCGCACCGGGGCGCTGAGGCGGATCTCGGCCAGGTCGGAGGCCGCCGAGGACAGTGCGGGGTTACCCGGGTCGGCGGGGGAGGGCAGCAGCGCGTACCGCGGATGCAGGGTGACGCCGCGGATGTCGCGCACGGTGCCGGGGTCCCGTGACAGGACCGAGGAACCGATGTGCACCTCCGCCCGCCGGAAGTCCTGGCCGTCGAGGCAGTGCGCGGCCGTGAGAACCCGGTCCGGCGCGATCAGCGCTCCACCGCACGAGGCGCGGTCCAGTAAGGGGGTGTCGCCCTTCACCGCCAGTGTCGCCAGCCACGGGGCCGCCCCGCGTTGAGGGAGCTGTGTACCACCCGACATCGCCTGTGCCGGACCTGCCGTGCACATGATCGCGCCCGCGCCGACGATGGCCGCGCCGAGCGCCATTCCCGCCCGCGTCCGACGACCGTGCCGTGCCCTCCGCCGCCGGTCCACCGCGCCCACTGCGTCGGTCAGTTCGCCGTTCACTTCGTCCTCCGTGCCTCTCCTGTGCGGCAGACCCCTGCTGGTCCTCCGCTCAACAACCGAACGTAGTGGCGGGAGTTGGCGTGGTCGTCAGACCACGGTCGCGTCAGCCGTCATCCTGCGGGCCAATGGCACCCTGATCTCTCTCAGGGTGAGAACCGCGCCCGTTCCTCACGGCCCCAGACAGTCGACGAACGTGACCCGGTTGTCCGCGCCGTCGATGAAGTCCTCCTGGGCGTGACTGCGCAACAGGCACATGTCATAGCGGGCGCGAGGCGCGGTCGCCGCGCCGCCGCCGTCCTGCTCGTAGCGGTGCCGCCCGGACAACTGGCACGAGTCGTAGCGCACCAGCGCACCCCGCGCTCCGATGCGGTAGCGGTGCGGGACGCTGTCCTGCGCAAAGGGCTTGAACGCCTGGGCGGTGTCGTCGCAGTCATTGAAGTGCACCGTTCCGCTGTCCCAGGCGCAGTCGATCACCACGGTGTCCGGGCTGCGCACCTCGAAGCGGATGTCCTCCGCGTGGAATCGCTGCACGGAGTCGTGGTGCGGACCGCGCGGGAAGCGGAAGAAGGTGCTGGTGCGCCCGTCGTCACCGGAGCTCTCGGGACGCCGGCCGGTGACGATGTACGAGCCGCCCCGGCAGGCGATGGAACCCCCGTAGGGGAAATCCAGGAAGTTTCCCCAGGAGTATTCGACCTTCATGTCGTTGAACCAGTAGTTGACGAACTGGTCCTGCTGCGGCCGGTTCAACGACTTCTGCGACAGCCCGGAGTAGAGGAACGCTTTGCGGTAGGCGCCACCGACCCGGCATGCGTCCCAGCGCATCTCCGAGTTGGTGTTGCTGCCGTCGAGCGCGAGCCCGTAGGTCCACTCGCCGGTCCACTCGCACGCGGTGAAGCGGTAGTCCTGCGCCTGGCCGGTGGAGTAGGAGTAGAAGAAGGAGGCGCCCGGGGAGCCGGCCGCGAAGGCCATCTGCTCGAACGTCACATTCGCCCAGCTGTCCTCGTTGCGGCACAGGTAGGCGTCCTCGGCCCGGCGCGGGGCGAACAGGAGCTGCGTCATCCGCTTGCCGGCCCCGCGGAACCGCAGGCCGTTGGCCTTGAGCCTCCCACCGGGAGCGTCGAGCAGCGCGTTGGGCGCCCGGATGAGGTAGGTACCGGCCGGCACGTCGATCACCGTCCGGCCGACGTGGTCCCACACCCGGCCGGCGGCGTAGGAGTATGCGCGGGCGAACGCCCGGCTGTCGTCGGTCCGGCCGTCGCCCTTGGCGCCGCAGTCCGCCACCACGTCGATGACGTCCTTGCCCCTCGGCTTGCGCCCGGAGACCACCGGCACCCCGACGTCGCCGGACGCCGACCCGGGTGGCGTCGTGGAATCGCATCCGGTGACGGCGGCGGCCAGAGCCGCCGCCGTTCCCGCAAGAATCGTCCGGCGACCGACGCCACCATTTGACGGAGAGGTGCTGGCTGCCATGATTGCTCCTTCGGGGGCATTCGTCGGGTGGGGGGACATGAGCCGGTTCGGATATGCGATCAGAGAGCTTTCGGCGGCGCAGAAAACCGCGAAGGGGGTGTCCCTGTACTCCCGTTATGTGAATCGGCCGACCGGCCGGGTGCTGGCGGCCGCGGGCTACTGCGCCAAATTGACACCCAATCAGATAACGCTCGTCAGTGGGGCGTTCAGCCTTGCGGGAGTGGTGATGATCGCCGTGCTACGGCCCTCGCCCCCCGCGGCGATCGCCATATTCGCGGTGCTCTTCCTCGGCTTCGCCCTGGATTCGGCCGATGGACAACTCGCCCGGTTGACGGGCACCGGAAGCGCCGCGGGGGAGTGGCTGGACCACGTCGTCGACTGCGCGAAGATGCTGACCCTGCACATGGCCGTGCTGGTCTCCTTCTACCGCCACTTCGAATTCTCCGACCCCCGCATGCTGCTTGTCCCCGTCGCCTTCCAATTCGCCGCGGTGATGGTCTTCTTCGGGGGCATCCTCACCGAACAGCTCAAGCGCGCCGACCGGCTGCGGAGCGGCGCGGACCGCCCGGTCCCCGCCGCGTCGGCCTCCACCGTGCGCTCCGCGGCCCTGCTCCCGGTCGACTACGGAGTGTTCTGCGCGATGTTCCTGCTGTTCGGCAGCCGTGCCCTTTTCGTGGCGGCGTATTGCTGCCTGCTCGGCGCGCACGTCCTGTTCATGGTGGCGTTCCTCGCCAAGTGGTACCGGGAATTGTCCGTCCCCGGCCGCTGAGATCCGGGGACGGACGGCGACGGCACGGGCGCCCCGGCACTGCACCGGGGCGCCCTCGCTTCACGCCGAATTCGCCATGACGTCCAGCGCCTGGCGCAAAAGGGTGCTCGACGTGTGCACGGTGTAGGGGAAATAGATCACCTCGACCCCGACCGTCGCGAAATCCCGTTCGAGTCTGCCGCCCTTGTCCGTTCCCCGCCAGTCGTCGCCCTTGAAGATGACGTCGAACCGTACCTGTTGCCAGGTCTCCAGTTTGTCGGGCACCGTCTCGACGAATGCCGCGTCAACGAAGCGGACGCTGCGCACGATTTCCAGTCGCTCGGTGAGCGGAACGACCGGGGCCCGGCCCTTGGCGCGCATCGCCATTTCGTCCGAGACGACGCCGGCCACCAGATAGTCGCACTGGCTCTTGGCGTGACGGAGAATGTTCAGGTGCCCGACGTGGAACAGGTCGTACACCCCGGGCGCGTACCCTACTCGGTGCGTCATGTACCCCCCACTCGGCCCGTGGTCAATTCCGGGCGGTCACATACACCGGACCGTTGCGCCCCGAGACGTTGGTGCCGTCGGTGACCTCCAGCGAATAGCGGTGCTCCGAACCGGGCGCGACGGAGTCCGTATAGCTCATGTCGGGCCGGTTCCAATAGCGCGAATCCTTGTCCAGCGAGGTCAGATAGACGCCGTCGCGGTAGATCTTGTAGGTCAGGACGCCGTTGTCCCGGTCCCACGAGGCCTTCCAGCTCAGCGTGATCTTCCCGCGGGACCCGCTCGCGCCGTGCAGCAGCGGCACCTGCGGCGCGCCGGTGTCCGGAGCCGCCGCGAAGCGGGTCAGCCCCTGCTGCGGTGCGTCGTTGACGGTGGTGAACTCGCCGCCCGCCCAGAGGATCCCGTCCGCCATGGTCAGCGCCCGCGGACCGATCTGCTCCCCGATCCCGTCGTTGGTGTCCGGGAACCACGGCAGGATCGTCTTGTCGGCGATCGACTGGGCCAGGAAGTGCTGGCGGTTCTTGATGTCGGTGAACCCGCCCGGCGTGTCGGAGCAGTCGTGCGCGTGCGAACCGCTGTACAGGACGCCCTTGTACGGCAGCACGGCCTGGGTGGCGCCCAGGCAGGTGTCCTTCCAGATCTGCGAGCCGTCCGCCAGCCGGCCGGCGATCCGGCCGTCGAAGACGCCGCCGCCGGTGCCCTCGGCCCCCAGGTAGAAATTCGTGCCGTCGTTGACCAGCGTCTTGACCGCAGACCGCTGGGGGATCCAGCCGCTGAACGCATCGACCACCCTGCCGGTCGTGGCGTCCAGCCCGGCCAGCGCGTGCACGCCCAGCAGGCTGCCGTTCACCGAGGTGAACCGGCCGCCGATGATGACCTTGTTGAGCTTCGGGGCGACCGTGATGGCGTTGATGCCGGACGTCGGGTCATTGGGGATCGACGAACCGCGGATGGTCGCCTTGAACGGCAGCAGCGCGCCGTTGGGCCGCAACGCGGCGATCCGCTCCCGGGTCTGTCCCTGGACCGTGCCGAAGTCGCCGCCGATGTAGACCGTGTCGGCGGTGACGTCGAGGGCCCGTACCGTCGCGCTGACCGTGGGCTTGTAGTCCGCGGCGATGGTGCAGTCGGCGGTGTTGAGGGCGGCCGTGTTGGACCGTCCGACCGGTCCGGCCTTGCCGAACGAGCCGCCGATGTACAGGAGTGAGCCGTCGGGTGCGGCCTTCAGCGCCCGGACGGTGCCGGCACCGCCGGTGAACGCCGGAGCACACGGCAGTGGTTGACCCGTCTTGGCGTCGAAGGCGGCGAAGTTGGTGCGGGCGATCTGCTGGGTGCCCGGGGCCGCGCCCGGCGGCCGGATGTGGCTGAACGTTCCTCCCACGTAGACGATGCCCTTGGCGTAGGCCAGGGACCACACGATGCCGTCGGTCTGCCAGGTGCTCAGCGGATCGGCGGTCAGGGTGGGCTCACCGGCGGCCTGGGCCGGCCCGGCGGCAAGAGCCGTCGAGGCCGTACCCAGCAGCGCGGCGGCGAGCACGAGGTGGACGGGTCTGCTTCGTTGGCGCACAGGTTCCCCCCTGGAAGCACGGTGCGATCGGAATAGCGGGACAGGAAGCGTGAACGAGATGAGATCCGGGCGGAAAACGCCCAGCGTTCATCGCGAGTTTTCCGAACTGCGCTTGCGCAGCACCCCGAAGAACTCCCCTACCCCCAGCGGCAAACGATAGCGCCAGAGCAGTGCCGCCCATGCCCCAATGGACAAAACAATTCCGCACGACGCTCCGAGAACGGTGTCACCGAATAGCGTCCGCATAACGAACGCGCCGGGCGCCACCACTCCGATGCCGAGCACCGCCGCAAGGACATAGCCCCGGTCCACCGTGCGGAAGCCCAGCCGCCGGCGGACCAGCAGCGCCGAGAGACCGTTGTCCACCACGATCGCCAGCCCCCACGACAACGCCGCGCCCAGCACCCCGTACCGCGGAACCAGCCATACTCCGCTGCCCAGTTGGACCACGAACGCCAGCCCCGCCACCACGAGGTTCCACACGCTCCGTCCCGCCATCAGGATGACCGTCTGGGCATTGCCCACCCCGACGTTGACCACACAGGCCACGGCAAGCGCCACCAGGCCCGGCGCCCCCTCGGAGAAGCCCGACCCGAACAGCGACAGCACGGTGTGCGGATAGGCCGCCAGCAGGACGAAGACCGGCCACGAGAACAGCGCGATCCAGCGCGTGGACAGCCGGTGCAGATGGTGTGCCGCGGCCCCGTCGCCACCCGCCAGCAGACGGCTGATCTGTGGCGCCACCGCCAGCCGGACCGCCAACTGCACCAGCGTCCCGGCCGTGACCAGGCGCCCGATCGCCGTGTAGACACCGGCCTCGGCGCTCGTGCCCAGCACCGACAGCAGGATCACGCCGATCCACACCGCGGTGATGTCGAAGACCGACGAGACCGCCCGCGGCCCGGCGAAGGCCCAGAACTCCCTCAGCTGTGACGGCGGTCGGTCGGTGCCGGGGTGCGTACGCCGCGATCTGCGCAGCGACCCCCAGGCCGCCGCGGCCCCCAGCAGGCCGGGCACCAGCCACGCCGCACTGAGCCCGGCCACGCTCGGCGCCCAGAGCGCCACCGGCACCGCGAGCAGCACCCGCAACGCCGGCTTGCCGATCTGTTCCACCCCGACGAACGGCACCACCGAGCCGTACCCGCGGGTGGCGCCGAGCAGCACCAGCGCGACGGTCGTCACCGGCAGGAACACCGCGAACAGCCGCACCAGCACGACGGCCCGGCCCGGATCGAGATCGGGCAGCAGCCAGCCGGCGAGCCCGGGGCAGCAGAGCGTCAGCGCCGCCCCCGCCACGCTCGCCAGCAGGGTCGGCAGCACCGCGATCCGCAGCAGCCCGGGCACCCCCGCGCCACCGGTCAGCGCCAGGTCCCGGGAGACGAAGCGGACCAGCGCGGTGTCGGCCCCCAGCTTCAGGGCGTTGCTCAGGATCGTGAAGGCCGCGATCCCGGTGAAGACCGCGCCGGCCCCGCGGGCCCCCAGGCCCTGGGTGACGACGACGACCAGCACGAACCCGAACACCGCGTTCGCGGCCGAACCCGCCAACGCGAACAGACTGCCGCGGGCCGTCGTCGCCACCCCGCCCCCGCCGGCCGCCGCACCGACGGACACCGGCGTCTCCCGGCGGCCACCGGAGCCCGCCGGACGAACGGCCGTCACCCGCGCAGGGACGGGGAGTCGGCGTCGACGGACGCGCCGCCCGTCGGAACCGGGCCGCCGCCGGGCGCCGGGCCGGGCCGGGCGGCCGGCACCACGGCGGCCCGGGTGCGCCCCCGCCCGCGCTTGCGTTGGGTGGGGCCACCGTCCATGAACCGCCGCAGCGAACGCCCATGGCTGCCCTTGTCCAGTACGGCGCCCAGGACGTGCCCGCCCGCCCCGGTGATCAGCTCCCACACCCGGTCCAGATCGTCCCGGCGCACCTCGTTGAGATCACACACGACCACCACGCCGGCCGCCTGCTTGGCGACGGCCAGCCCGTCCGCATGGGCGAGCAGCGGGCCGGTGACGACCACGACGTGCTCGTCCGGCCCGGACGGCGCGTTCAGCAGCCGGGCGAACTCCGGTGACGACAGGGCCCGGGCGGGATTGGGCACCTCCCGCCCCGGCAGCAGGTCGAACCGGCCGTCGACGCCCGCGTCCACGGCGAACCGCTCGCCCTCCGCCCAGCCGCCCGGCACCGGCCGCCCACGACCGGGAAGCAACGGCAGTCGCTCGGCGAGCTCCGGCGTCCGCAGATTCGCCTCGATCAGCAGGATGTCGTTGCCGATCTCCGCGAACGCACCGGCGAGGTTGACCGCGACCGAGACGGCATCGGC
The DNA here is from genome assembly GCF_040651315.1 of Streptomyces sp. NPDC048506. Classification (NCBI taxonomy): domain Bacteria; kingdom Bacillati; phylum Actinomycetota; class Actinomycetes; order Kitasatosporales; family Streptomycetaceae; genus Streptomyces; species Streptomyces sp. NPDC048506. The sequence goes on along the minus strand of NZ_JBEZIX010000055.1, from coordinate 12,649 downwards.
GTTCCTCCGCGGAGAGACGATCAGCAGACTGCCCAGCCCCGCGAACCGCCGGTCGTGCACCAGCCGGAAGGCGATCGTCCGGTAGGCCTCGGCGCGGTTTCCGCGGCCCGCCCCGCCCACCTCCAGCACGCGCTCCCCGCCCCGGCCGCGCGGCAGGATCCCCAGCACCGGAGCCCGCAGGTTCTCCTGCACATCCGCCACCGACCGGACCCGCGGCTCCAGCACCGAGCGGACCCACGCCGCCAGGATGCCCAGCGCCAGACCGGCCACCGCCCCCGCGACCAGCAGCACGACCAGGCCAGGACTGGACGGGAACGCCGGCGGATCGCCCTTGCGGACGATGTCGCCCGGCGTGGTGTCCAGCGACTTCAGACTGGAGATCCGCCCCTGTAGGTCCGCTATCTGCGACACCAGATTGCTGCGCTCGGACTCGTCGGCGGCCCGCCCCGCCCCGGCGCTCTCGCCCGCGATCCGCTGGTCCAGTACCTTCCGCTGTTCCAGCAGCGGGGCGAGTTCGGCGCCCAGCTTGCCGACGGTGGTGTCGATCCGCTGTTTCGCGGCGTCCTGACGGTAGTTCAGATAGGCCTGCACGAAGGCGTTGACCAGCCGGGCCGCCCGGTCCGCGGAGTCCGCGCCGTACTCGAACATCAGCGTCTGGGTCTCCGGCGGATTGCTCACCCGCAGATCGCGCTGCAACCCGGCCGGATCCGTCCGCTCGCCGAGCGCCTTGGCCGCGCGCGCCGCCACCGAGGCGCTCTGCGCGATCTGCCGCTCGGTGCCCATGCTGATCTGCTTGTCCGCCGAGACCCCGCCGGCCTCGAACGGCGCCGTGCTGATCGCATGCACCACGACCTCGCCCGTCGCGGTGTACGTCGGCCCGCCCAGCAGGAACACCGCCCCGCCGCCGAGGACGCCCAGCACCAGACCGAGCACGATGAGGGCGCGATAGCGGAACAGCTGCCGCAGCTGATCGCGTATCTGGTCCGGCTCCTCCGTCGGCTCGTCGAAGACGCTCACGTACGTGCTCCTCCTGGGGGTAGCGGCACGACGGCCCGGCGCGTCGCCGACAGCGGAGCGCCCATGGGCCCCTGTGTCGACGACGGCCCGGCCGGCTGCCGGGACTTGCGCGTGATCAACAGCGGAATGCACACCAGCAGCGCGAGCGGGCCCACGATCGCCATCAGACTGCCGCGCAACAACACCAGCTGGTAGAAGCCGAAGGCCGGCACCAGGAGCGCGGCAAGCGTTCCCCGGTGCCGCCGTAACCGGTGCCGTAGCGCGTCGATCCGTCGGCCCACGGCCCCGATCAGGCCGAAGACGACAAGGACCGACGGGAAGCCCGCCCACATATAGGTCTCGATCCACAGCGGTGCGGAGAGGTTCTCGAAGTGGTACCCCGCGTGCCGGGCCAGCAGGATCCCCGCGTCGTCCGGCTTATTGGGCCAGGTCGCGCGCGGCACGAAGAACAACGGCGGCCCCAACGCTGCCGACGGCGTGAAGCCGTGCGTACGGACGTAGTCCACACCCGTCTCGATCTGCTGGAACGCGTCGTAGTCACCGTTGGACGTGAACTGCTCGGCGAGTGAGACGACACGGACCGGCTCACGCTTGTCGTAGCGGAAGTAGTCGCTGTACGGGAACACCACCAGCACGACCGCCGCCACACCCGCCGCACCGATCCGGAAGGCCCGTGCCCCGCGCAACCAGGACGCGCTGAACACCAGCGCCAGCAGAACCGTTCCGGCCCAGAACCGCGGCTGGCTGATGGGGTTGTTGACCACCACGTTCACCGCGAACAGCAGCGGCAGCAGCAGCCATCGCAATCCGCGCAGCACCCGGTCGCCCGACCGGAACCGCGGCACGTGCACCAGCGCCACCAGTGCCCAGAACGCCGGGACCGACAGGGCCCACGCCGCCATCGCCCGGTCCGCCGACCCGGACGGCTCGGCCTGCGCCGCCGCCTCGTTGGCTGCCTGCCGACTGAGGAAGAACGCCGACAGCCCGCCCTGCCCCGGGATCAGCACCGCCGCCAACAGCAGCGCCACCCCGCACAACAACAGCACCCGCCCCGGCGACAGCCGCCGCGCAAGCAGCGGTTCGAGGACCGTGGAGGTGCGGGCCGTCCGCCACGACGCCAGCGCCGACCCGGCGCTGTAGGCCAGAAGTCCGCTCTCCACCAGGACCGTTGTCAGCAGCGCGGTCCCCGGATCGACGAGGAACCCCCGCGGATAGGCGTCCGTCGCCAGCATCGCCAACGGCGCCAGCCCCAGCCACACATACGAGAAGAGCCAGAACCCGAACGCGATCACCCGGGCCCGCACGTCCGTCAGCACCCGCGCCAGCGCACCGCCGGTGTGCACCACCACCACGCACTGCACGACGAGCGCGGCATCGAAGCGGGCGTCGAACGACTGGAGGACCAGCAGCGGCAACAGCACCACCAGGAACAGCATCCAGCAGCACAGCGCCGCCACCGCACGTCCGGGCAGCCTGCCGCCCGACCGCCTCACCGGCACCATCGATCGGCCCACCTCCCCCCAACTCCCCACCAGCGAGCACAATCTAAGGGACATCGGATGACAAGGTCGGCTTCGGGACACAATCGCAACCCAATTCCCCGTCGCGCGGACCGGGCCGCTCCTACGATGACGGCACAGCCTGAGGGGGGCAGCCGTGAACGATGCATTCGCGGGCCGGTGCGTGCTCGTGATCTCCACCAACTACGCACCCGAACACACCGGCATAGGGCCGTACTCGACGCAGATCGCCGAGCACCTGGCCGCGTCCGGAGCCGACACCCATGTCCTCGCCGGAATGCCGCACTATCCGGCCTGGCGGGTGGCGGAGGAGTACCGGGGCCGGTGGCGGGTGCGGGAGCGCCGTGGCGGGGTGACGGTGCACCGGCGACGGCACACCGTCCCGGCACGGCAGACCGCCGGCCGCCGCGCGCTGTTCGAGGCCAGCGTCCTGGCGCACGGCGCGCTGGCGCCCCCGCGGGTACGGCCCGATGTGGTGCTCACCCAGATGCCGACCCTGGCCGGGGGAGTGCTGGGCGCGCGTCTGGCCCGGCAGGCCGCGGCCCCGCATGTCGTGGTCGTACAGGACCTGATGGGGGCGGCGGCCGCACAAAGCGGCATCCGGGGCGGTGGCCGGGCCGCCGCCCTGGCCGCGGCGGTCGAGGCCAGGATTCTGCGGGCGGCCACCGTGGTCGGGGTGGTGCACGAGTCCTTCGTGGAGCGGGTGACGGCCATGGGTGTACCTCGCTCCCGGGTCCATGTGGTGCCCAACTGGACGCATGTGCAGGGCCCGAGCGGTGACCGGGAGCGGACCCGGGCACGGCTGGGTTGGGCGGACGACGAGACCGTACTGCTGCACGCCGGCAACATGGGCCTCAAACAGGGACTGGAGGTCCTGGTCGAAGCCGCCCGGCTCGCCGACCGGGAAGGCGCCGCCGTCCGCGTCGTGCTCATGGGCGACGGCAACCAGCGCGCACACCTGCGGCGGCTCGGCGCCGACGTCGCATCGCTGTCCTTCCTGCCGCCCGCCGACGCCGACGCGTTCCCCGACGTGCTCGCCGCCGCCGACGTCCTCGCGGTGACCCAGAAGGCCTCCGTCCTCGACATGAGCCTGCCGTCCAAGCTGACCTCGTACTTCATGACCGGACGACCGGTGATCGCCTCGGTGGCCGCCGAGGGCGGGACCGCGCAGGAAGTGGTCCGCTCCGGCGCCGGGACGGTGATCACGCCGGAGGACCCCAAGGCGCTGCTCGCCGAGGTCCGCGCGCTCACCGACGACCCCGAACGAGCCGCCCGACAGGGCGCCTGCGGCCCCCGGTACGTCGAGCAACGGCTCAGCAGTCAGGCGGGGTTGGAGCGGATCACCGCACTCCTGCGCCTCGCGCGGGCCGGGCGGTAGGTGCGGGCGGCGGGGCCGAGGCCCCGCCGCCCGGTTCACCGGTGGCCCGCCACGGACCGGTACCACTCCTCCAACCGATCGGCCACCGCCGCCAGCGAGAACTCCTCCTCGACGGCGGCCCGGCCGGCAGCCACCACGCGCTCCCGCAGCTCGCCGTCCTCCAGGAGCCGCAGCACCGCCTCGGCCAGCTGTTCCGGAGAGCCGTCGGTCACCAGGGCGGCTCCCCGCCGCCGCAGTGCGTCGGCGATCCCGCAGCCGTCCGTGCACACCACCGGTGTGCCCACGGCCAAGGACTCCAGCACGCTCATCGGGAACGGCTCCGCCACGCTCGGCAGGACGTACACGGCGGCCCGCGCGGTGCGCCGCACCGCCGCACCGTGGTCCAGGGCCCCGCCGTACCGCACCACCTCGCCCAGCCCCTCCTCGGCGATCAGCCGCCGGACCGCGGTCAGCCGCCCCTCGTCCGCACCGTGCACGGCGAACGAGGTGTCCGGCCGTTTGCGGTGCACCAGCGCCGCCATCTGCACAAACGCCTCGGGCCGCTTGCGGCTCTGGAGTCGGGCGAGGAAGAGCACGTCCGCCGCGCTTTGTCGTACTTCGGACGGGCCGCAGCGCACCCCGTTGGGGAGCCTGACGAGCCGCGGCCCGCCGGGCCCCAGCACCTCCCGCAGCCCGGCCTCCTCCTGCTCGGTCAGCACCAGGGCTGCCGCCGCCCGCCGCAGCAGCGGGACGTACAGCCGGTCGAAGGCCCGGGCGACGGCCGTCCGGCGCGGTTGCACCATGCCGTGGGTCTGCACCAGGAACGGCCGGCGGCGCAGCACGGCCACCGCCAGCGCGGCCAGCGACACCAGATCGCGTCCGGCGTGCAGATGCAGGGCGTCGGCCCGACCCGCCCGGCGCCACAGCAGCGGCAACAGCCCAGGATGGAACAGGCCGAGGAAGCCCTGCCCGGGCACCAGCGTGCGGGCGGTCCGGGCGAACAGCGGCACCCCGTCCACGGTGCTCGGGGGCGCGCCCCGACCGCGCCACAGCGACACCAGGCCGACATCATGGCCGCGTGCGGCGAGTTCGCCGAGCTGCCCGGTCGCCACGCTCACCGGGCCGCCGTACGCCCCGTCGTCGCTGACCAAGGTGACGACATGAGTGATCCTCATCGGCCACCCCCGGCGGTGTGGACGGTGCCCGGGGGCACGTCCCGGTGGGCGACCGCGCCCGCGCCGACCACCGCGCCCGCACCGACGGTGACCCCGCGCAGCACCAGGGCCCGCGCCGCCACCCAGGATCCCGGCTCCAGCCGGATCGGAGCGTTGTCGAACTCGAAGGTGGGCGACCGCCGTTGGTGGCTTCCGGTGCACAGCACGGCCTCCTGGGAGACGCACACATCGCCGGCGATGGTGATCGGCTCCAGGTTGATCAGCCAGGCACCCTCGCCCACCCAGACGTCGTCACCGATCGTCAGCTTCCACGGCCACTGCACCCGCACCCGGTGACGGATGAGCACCCGGTCCCCGATCCGGGCGCCGAACGCCCGCAGCAGCGCGGGCCGCAGCCGCGGCGGACACCACCACTTCACGAACACCACGTTGAGCACCGCGAACCAGGCGATCTGCACCAACAGTCCGCGGCCCTTGTCGTAGCCGGCGCCCGTGAAGCCGCGCAGCCGACGGGCGGCGGGGGCGGGGGCGGTCATCGGTCCACCCGCACCCGGTGGCCGGAGAGCTCGTCCTCCAGCTGCCGCACGTCCGACTCGACCATGATCCGCGCCAGCTCGTCGAACTGCACCTTCGCCGACCAGTCCAGCAGCCTCCTGGCCTTGGACGGATCGCCGATCAGCGCGTCCACCTCACTGGGCCGCTCGTACTTCGGATCGAAGCGGACACTGCGTTCCCAGTCCAGCCCCACGGCGCCGAACGCGGCCTCGAGGAAGTCCCGTACCGTCGCGGCCACCCCGGTCGCCACCACGTAGTCGTCCGGTTCGTCGCGCTGGAGCATCAGCCACATGGCCTCGACGTACTCCGGGGCGTACCCCCAGTCACGGACCGCATCGAGGTTGCCGAGGTAGAGGTGCTGTTGCAGGCCCGCCTGGATACGGGCCACCGCGCGGGTGATCTTGCGGGTCACGAAGGTCTCCCCGCGCCGTGGACTCTCGTGGTTGAACAGGATGCCGTTGACGCCGAACAGGCCGTACGCCTCACGGTAGTTGACCGTCGACCAGTAGGCCATGACCTTGGCGCAGCCGTACGGGCTGCGCGGGTGGAAGGGCGTCGCCTCGTTCTGCGGCGGCGGGGTGGCGCCGAACATCTCCGAGGACGAGGCCTGGTACAGCCGGGTCCGTATACCGCTGGCGCGGATCGCCTCCAGCAGCCGCAGGGCGCCCAGACCGGTCACGTCGCCGGTGTACAGCGGTGCGTCGAAGGAGACCCGGACATGGGACTGGGCGCCGAGGTTGTAGACCTCGTCGGGCCGGACGTCTCGCAGCAGGTTCACCAGCGCGACCCCGTCGGAGAGGTCGACGTGGTGCAGCAGCAGTCGCCGGTCCGGGGTGTGCGGGTCCTGGTAGATGTGGTCGATGCGCTCGGTGTTGAAGCTCGACGAGCGTCTCATCAGCCCGTGCACCTCATAGCCCTTGCTCAGCAGCAACTCGGCCAGGTACGAGCCGTCCTGGCCGGTGATTCCGGTGATGACGGCGGTCTTGGGCATGGCTTCCCCCCACGAGAAGTAATGGTGCTTCGGGATCGACGGACCGACCGGACCGAGGTGCCCCACGGGAGCGGGGGCCGTGTCGGACCGGTGGGTTCTTCCCCGCGTGCCGGGCGGCGCGGGGCGTGGACGCTACCCGCTCGGCGACCGGAGGTCGAGAGCAAGGAGCAGATGATATTTCCGGAAATAGCCGGTGGGCGTATCGGGTTCACTGCCACAATTCGCCCTATGGATGACTTGCTTCCCACTCCCGCCCGGGTCTTCGTCGCCGGCCACCGCGGCCTGGTCGGCTCCGCCGTGGCCCGCCGGCTGTCCGCCCAGGGCTACGACGTACTGACCCGGACGCGGGCCGAACTCGACCTGCGCGACGCCGACGCCACCGCGGCCTTCCTGCGGAAGAGCCGCCCCGACGCCGTCGTCCTGGCAGCCGCCAAGGTCGGCGGAATCATGGCGAACAGCACCAACCCCGTGCAGTTCCTGGAGGACAACCTCGGCATCCAGCTCAGCGTCATCGCCGGCGCGCACCAGGCCGGCGTGCGCAGGCTGCTGTTCCTCGGATCGAGCTGCATCTACCCCAAGCACGCGGCCCAGCCCATCACCGAAGACGCCCTGTTGAGCGGGCCGTTGGAGCCCACCAACGAGGCGTACGCCATCGCCAAGATCGCCGGACTGGTCCAGATCCGGTCCTACCGCCGGCAGTACGGCTCGTCCTTCGTCTCCGCCATGCCGACCAACCTCTACGGTCCCGGCGACAACTTCGACCCGGAGACCTCGCACGTCCTGCCGGCACTCATCCGCCGCTTCCACGAGGCGAAGGAACGGGGGCTGGACGAGCTCACCGTCTGGGGCACCGGAACCCCACGGCGCGAGTTCCTGCACGTCGACGACCTGGCATCGGCCTGCGAGGTGCTGCTGCGACGCTACGACGGCGACGACCCGGTCAACGTCGGTTGCGGCGAGGACCTGACCATCGCCGACCTCGCCTCCTGCGTCGCCGCCGCGGTGGGCTACCGGGGACGGATCGCCTTCGACCCGTCCCGCCCCGACGGCACCCCGCGCAAACTCCTCGACATCAGCACGATGCGCGCCCTGGGCTGGGCCCCGACCGTCCCGCTGGCCGACGGCATCGCCCGCACCTACCGGGCGTGGCGATCGGCACCGGCGCCGGCCTGAGGCCGCCGGGTCCGGGGCGTACGCCCGACGGCTGCCCCGTGCCGGGGCACCGCCGGCCGCACACCCGGACCCGCTGCGCTCAGTACGCACCGCGCCCGTCCAGCACGGCGCGCAGGGTACGGATCAGCACGCCGATGTCGCGGGCGTAGGACCAGTTGTCGACGTAGCTCAGATCCAGCGCCACGGTCTCGTCCCAGGAGAGGTCGGACCGCCCGCTGACCTGCCACAGACCGGTCAGCCCCGGCTTCACGGACAGCCTGCGCAGCTCCGTTCCGTCGTACCGTTCGACCTCTTCGGGCAGCGGCGGGCGCGGACCGACCAGCGACATATGGCCGGCCAGGACGTTGAACAGCTGGGGCAGTTCGTCCAGGGAGAAGCGGCGCAACAGACGGCCCACCGGGGTCACCCGGGGGTCGCGCCGGATCTTGAACATCGCCCCGTCGTGCTCGTTCGCCGACTCCAGCGCGGCCCGCATCCGGTCCGCGGTGACCACCATCGTCCGGAACTTCCACATCCGGAACGGCCGTAGATCCCGGCCGGTCCGGACCTGCCAGTAGAACACCGGGCCGGTCGTGGTGAGCCGTATCGCCGCGGCCACCATGACGAAGACGGGAGAGAGCAACACCAGCAGGAGCAGCGCCCCCACCCGGTCCGTGGCCCCCTTGAGCAGCACCGGAAGCCCTCGGCGCGCCGCCGGTGCGATGTGCATCACCGTCAGACCCGCCGCCTTGGCGAGCCGGACGCGGTGCTGCGACACATCGATCAGCCCCGGCAGTACGGCCAGATCCAGTCCCTGGTCGTGCAGGGCCCAGGCGACGCGCCGCACCCGTGCGGCCGCCATCCGCCGCCCGGGCGCCACCATGACCAGATCGGCGTCGAGCGCGGCCACGCACCGCAGAACGGTCTCCCCGTCCCGCGCCGCTCCGGGGGCGTCCCCGTCGCGGGCGAGCCTGCCCGATACCGGCAGTGCCGAGTCGCTGGCCTCGTCCCCGACGAGGCAGCTGCCGACCACGACGTACTCGTGGTCGGTGCGCTGCGCAAGTTCCGTCAACACGAGGTCGACGGCACCGGCCTCCCCGACGAGCAGCACCCTGCGCAGCGCCTGTGCACGGCGGCGGGTGGCCACCAGATATCGGTGGACGAGTGTGCGCCGCAGCACGGCCACCGCCAGGCACGGCACCAGCGCGATCACGCAGTCCGCGATGACGACGTCGACCCGGGCCGCGACACAGGTGACGGCCAGCACGCCGAGCATGGTCAGCCAGTCCCACAGGACCGGCCACGCCGCCCCGCCGGCCCCCAGTTCACCCTTGGCGTAACGATTCTTTGCGGTGCCCACCGCCAGCCAGGCGGTGCCGGCCACGGCGGCCGTCAGCAGTGGCTGCGGCTGTCCCGTCGCGGCGCAGGCCACGCCGACCGGCACCGAGGCGCCGAGCCCGTCCGCGACCAACGCCACCCGTAACAACCGGCGTTCCGTGGGTCTGTGCCCGCCTTCCTTCCGCGACGGCGACGTACGTTTCCATCCGGCTGTCCCGGCGGGCGATGCGATCACCCGTGACCCGGCAGCTTCGAACAACCCCATGGCCCCCCACTTGGTCGTCCCCTCACTTCGGGCGCGGTGGGACCCCCCGGTACACCACTGCGTCCGTGTTGGACGTGAACGCTAGAGGAGGTTGCGCCCGACTGCTGCGGTTTACCTATTTTGAGTGTTCTTGTGTCCGATTGTTTACAACCGCACGGCCGTATGGTCCACCCTGCTCCTCCAGATCGTCCATCGACGCGGCCCGCGCGCCCGCCGCGGGAAACGGGTTCCCAGAAGATCTGTAGAACGCCTGACGCTGACGACGGGGTGTCCGTATCGTCAGCGAGCGCCGGAGCCGTTCTGCCCGGGATCACCGCACGGTCCGAGTCAAGGCCCTTGGCACCCCCCACAGTTGACTTTCACCGAGGAGCAGCGATGACACACCTGATCGTTCCAGTCATGATCACATTCGGGGTCTTCCTGCTCGCCATGGTGGCGGTGGGCATCTGGACGTATCAGGACACCTTGACGTTCTCCGACTTCGCTCTCGGCGGGCGTCGGCTGAGCGCACCGGTGGCCGCACTCTCCGCCGGGGCCAGCGACATGTCCGGCTGGCTCTTCCTGGGACTGCCCGGGGCGGTGTACGCGGGCGGCATCGGCGCCTCGTGGATCGCGGTCGGGCTGGCCATCGGCACCTACCTCAACTGGCTTCTGGTGGCGCCCCGTCTGCGCACGTACACCGAGCGGGCCGGTGACGCCATGACGCTCTCCGCCTATCTGGAAGAGCGCTTCGAAGACGGCACCAGAGTGCTGCGCGTGCTGTCGGCCGCGGTCATCGTCGTGTTCTTCACCGTCTACGTCGCCAGCGGACTCCTGGCCGGAGGCGTGCTGTTCGAGGGCATCTTCGGCGGCGGCTTCGAATTCGCGCTCACCGTCTTCGCCGTGGTCATCGTCGTCTACACCGTCCTGGGCGGCTTCCGCGCCGTCAGTGTCACGCACACGGTGCAGGCCACCGTGATGTTCGGCGCGGCGGTGGCCGTCCCCGTGATCGGCATCGGGATGCTCGGGGGCTTCGGCGCGCTGCACAAGGCGATCGGCCACCACAGCGCGGCCCTGCTCGACATGGGCGCCAAGACCGGCTTCGACGGCGGCCACTGGACGTCCGGCACCTCGCTCGGCGCCGTGGCGGTGGTCTCCCTCCTCGCCTGGGGACTGGGCTACTTCGGCCAGCCGCACATCCTGGTCCGCTTCATGAGCATCCGCAGCACACGGGAGATCCCCCTGGCGCGCCGCATCGGCGTGAGCTGGGTCGTGCTCTGCCTGGCCGGCGCCTCGCTGGTCGGCCTGGTGGGAGTCGCCGCGCTGGACCACACGCTGGAGAACCCGGAGACCGTCTTCATCGCGCTGTCCGCCCAGTTGGTGAACCCGTGGATCGCCGGCGTCCTGCTGGTCGCCGTACTGGCCGCGATCAAGTCCACCGCCGACAGTCAGCTGCTGGTCTCCGCGATGGCCCTCACCGAGGACTTCTACGGCGCCTTCATCAAGCGGCGGGCCTCCGACGCCTCGAAGGTCCTGGCGGCCCGGGCGACGGTGGTGGTCGTCGCGCTCGTCGCCTACGCCATCGCGCTGAGCGGCGGCGCCGTGCTGGACATCGTCGCCTACGCCTGGGCCGGCTTCGGCGCGGCCTTCGGCCCGGTGATCCTGCTGTCGCTGTACTGGCCGCGGATGACCCGCGCCGGAGCGCTGGCCGGCATCGTGACCGGAGCGGCCACCGTCCTGCTGTGGAAGCACATCGACCCGCTGCTCGGCCCGCTCCAGTCGGGCGTCTACGAGATGGTGCCCGGCGTGCTCGCGGCGACCGTGGCGGCACTGGTCTTCGGCAAGTTCGTCGGTCGCCCGCCGCGACGCACCTGGTCGGGCCGGATGGAGCCGAAGGAGACGGCCCCGCGCGGACTGAAGGCGCACGACATGGCGTGACGCGCACCGCCCGGAGGGGCCGGCGGGGCCGCCGGATCCCTCCGGACCGCGGACGGCACGGTCGCGGACCTGGTCCGCCGCACCAGCGGTCCCCGAACCGCCGTCATCCCGCTGCACCATGATGGCGTCATGATCGAACTACATCCCCTTGCCGCCGGCGCACCGCTCGGCGACCTCGCCCACCGGCTGCGTGCGGCGGACACCGCAGGCTGGAGCGAGGACGGCGCCCGGGCCCTCGTCGAGAGCCTGGGCCTGGGGCGGGAGGCCTTCCTCGGCGGTACGTCAGCCGGCGGGCTGCGGCTCCGCCCGGTGAGCCCCGCCGAGCAGCGGTACGCGACGCAGGAGGCGTACCTCGAACTGGCGGTGACCGTGGCGACCGCAGAACCGGACGCCGCCTCCCAGGCGCAGGCCTTCCGCGCGGCGAACGACGACCTCACCGCCGCACTGGGCGAGGCCTCGGTGATGGGCTCGTACGGCCCTCTGGGGCCGTACTACGGTTCCACCCCCGCCTGGGGCGCGCCGTTCCTGCGCTGGCGCGGTACGGCCGACACGCTCGAACTGCGGGCCGGCCCGCACGGACCGGAGCTCGTCCTCCAGCCCACCGCGCCGATGGAGAACTGGTTCTCGGGCCTAGGCCACGGCGAGGAGCACGCGATCACCGGCTTCTTCGGCCGCCGGCCGGGCCCGTCCAACGCCGGCCTGGGCCTCCCGGCCCGCTGGTCGGCGCGGAGCTGGGACGCGGTGACCGCCTCGCTCGCCGACTTCTTCGCCACCCTTCCCGCCGAGTTCGCCGCGCTCGGCATAGCAAAGATCATCCGGCTCTACGGCCGGCTGGGCGGCGGCGCACCGGCGCTCCTCGACATCGACGCCGACAGTCGGCTGATGTTGGGCTCCTTCGCGGACGACGACATCGACCCGGCGTCGTTCGGCTGGGGCACCATCGCCGAACATCCCCGGACCCGGGACACCTGGGGTGACGACTACGACCCCAGGTGGCGCTACGACGCCGGTGGTCCGGGGGAGCCGTCCGGCCGTGCGCTGGCGGAGATGGTCGTGGCGTCGGCCCGCGCGGAGGGCGTGGCGGACCCGGGCGACCTGTTGATCGGCGGCGAGGGCGAGGACATCGGCCCGTACAGGGTGACGTTCTACGGCCTGGGCCTGCCAACGGTCTGATCGGTGAAGGCGGCCCGCGTCGGGATCATTCCGGCGCGGGCAAATTAAGTGTTGCCTGCATATATTCCGTGCCACCGATTTCCCGGCAGGGCGTTACTGAGGTTGAACTCGTGGTGTCGTGCCGTTGCTCAGGTAGGTCTGATGGACAGGCCGGTCTCGGCGAGGCAGCCGTCTATGAGGTCGCTGCGG
>NZ_JBEZIX010000054.1:0-66356 GCF_040651315.1 Streptomyces sp. NPDC048506 | reverse complement strand
ACAAGATCGCCGCGCCCGCGGGGGCGCGCCCGTGGGGCCAGCCCCTTCTGCGTACGGCTTCTGCGTACGGCTTCTGCGTACGGCTTCTGCGTACGGCTTCTGCGTACGGCTTCTGCGTACGGCCTGTGTGTACGGCCTGTGTGTACGGCTTCTGTGTCCGGTGGTGCGTCAGGTGCGGGCGGGGCGCCCACCGCCGGGCGGGCGCCCCCGGTCTCACGCCGCGCCGAACAGCTCCGCCAGCCCGCGCTCCATGCCCAGGTGCGCGACCTCGCCGCCCGCCGGCACCACCTCGTAGGACCGGGCGAGGAACCGCCGCACGTCCTCGGTCTTCAACTGCACCATGGCGATGCCCTCGTCGGCGTGGAACTCCATCACCGTGCGGTCCGGGCCGGACGGCCGTACCCGTACGTCGCCCCGTCCGGCCGGCACCCGCAGCCCCTCGTCCAGCAGCTCGCGGCCGAACGCCCAGTCCACCGGGGACCCGTCGAGCGAGATCTCGGCCGGGAAGGACATCCGGACCGCCAGGGGGTCGGCGGGCTGGTAGTGCAGCATGGCCGGAACGGCGTGCGGGCCGGGGGCGGTGGCGATGAGACGGACCTGGACGGCTTGGTCGATGACGGTGTTCATCGCGCTGCTCCCTCACGGCTTTCAGTCATGGGCGATGGCTCGTCCAGTAGGACGATGTGCCCGGGTGCACCGTGCATGCGGCAGTGGCGTGATGTATCTCACATTGACGGACGGTCGTTCCCTCTGCTGCTCCGGCCCGGCCGTCCGTCCCGCCTACTGCCGGTACGGCGAGCGGCGTTGGGGATCCCCGGGGAGGACCAGGAACTCGTCCAGGATCCCGGGGGCGGCCGCCGCGGCGAACGCCGGAGCGTCGGCGGCCGCGAGGTCCCGGACGCGGTAGCCGTCCTCGCCCGCCGCCACCGCGGCGGTCAGCGTGACCAGCCCGGACCGACGGGTGAACGGCGACGTGGAGAACGTCCAGGCCGCGATCGCCCCGCGCTGTAGGGCGAGGGTGTCGCGGCTGAAGGTCCCCGACCGGGCGACCAGACAGCCGCCCTCGATGCCGTGCCCCAGGCTGCGGTAGGCGTCCCGGGCCAGCCACAGCACGACGGGCGTGGCGACCACTGCGAACACCCAGGCGCAGTGCAGCAGGACCGGCGTGAACGCGGCGCCCAGCGCGGCGAGCACGGCGGTGCCGGGCAGCACCACGAACGCCAGGCCGCGCACCCGGCGGCGGCGCAGGGCGGCACGGGGATGCGGGGTCAGCGGCGCCGGCGCGGCGCTGCCGGGGAAGGGCGCGCGGAGCGCTCCGCCGGCCGCCCGCAACGCCTCCGCGCGGGGCGCCGGCGGCACCAGTCCGCTGCGCTTGCGGTTCTCCTCGCGGTTGCCCAGGCCGCCGGCCACCGCACGGACCAGCGCGCCGCCGCCGGCCCGCAGCAACAGCGGTTCCCGCAGCACCACACCCCGCAGCCGGGCCCGCTCGATGGTGACCGAGCGGGTGGTGAACAGCCCGCGCCGCACCCGCAGCGTTCGGGCGTCGGTCCACTCCAGGGAGTAGTTCCACCAGTTCTCGACATAGAGCGCCAGGGCTCCGACCGAGCCGAGCGCGAGGACGGCCAGCACGGCCGCCGGGACGGTCAGCCAGAGCGCGCTGGTACCGAACTCGGCGAACGCCCGCCGGACGACGCCGAGTCGCCACGGCTCGATGCCGATGCCGTCCAGTACCCGGTAGATCGATCCGGCGGCCACGAACACCCCGCCGACCACCCAGAAGGTGAGCGGTGCATAGCGCAGCCAGCGCCAGTTGATGCGGGCCAGCACCGGGTCCTCGGCCAACGCCCCGGCATCGGCCCGGGCGAGCAACTCCCCGCGCAGCCGCTCCGCTTCGGCGACCGTGAGCGCATCCAGCGACAGTTCCCCGCTGCCGTCGCCCGAGCCCGCCGTACCGGCCCGCAGCACGGTGACGCCCAGCAGTCGGTGCAGCGGCGAGGCTGTCAGATCGACGGTACGGATGCGGTGCAGCGGCACGCTGCGCTGCCGCCGGTTGAGCAGTCCGCTCCGTACGTCGAGCGTGTCGGCGGCCACCCGGAACTCGGTGCGTGCCCAGCGGATCAGGCCGAGCGCGGTGACCACCGCGAACGAGGCGGCGATGGCGACGAGAACGATCCAGGCGCCGGTGGTGATCCGGCCCCCGGTGGCCAGCGCGGTCAGTGCCAGCGAGGCGAGCGGCGCGCCCATCCAGCCGCAGTGCACCAGGAGGGTGCGCGGGTCCAGTCGGCGCCACGGCGCCGTCGCCTCGACGGCGGAGACGGCCGGCGCGGCCGGTGTTCCCGGTCCCAGCGGCGCGTTCATGCGGCATCACCCGGCACGTCCTGCGCGGCCTCGCCGATCCGTCGGGACAGCTCCTCGGCGTCCGCGTCGGAGAGCCCGGCGATCTTGATGTCGCCCGCCGTCGACGCGGTGGTGACGGTGACCGTCGCCAGCCCGTACCGCCGCTGTAGCGGGCCGCGCACGGTGTCCACCGTCTGCACCCGGGACAGCGGCGCGATCCGCCGCTTCTGCCAGAACCAGCCGCCCGCCGCGTAGACCGCGCGCCCGCCCAGCTCCCAGGCGTGCACCGCGTACCGCCACCGCGGCATCACCACGAGATAGCCGATGGCCGGCAGCACGAGGACGACCAGCAGCAACGGCCCCAGCCACGGCAGCGCGCCGGGGAAGAAGAGCATCGACAGCACCGCCATCACCAGCGCGACGAGCAGCAGCGGACCGCTGAGCGTCAACAGGGCCTGGAGGGTCCACCAGCGGCGGGCCCGGGGATCGACACGGTGGCGGGGTGGGCGCAGGAGCGGGCCGGTGGGCTCGGGCATCAGGTCACCGTTTTTCAAGTCACGTGTATTGAGTAGCGGGTACGTTATAACGGTACGAGTGACTTGTAAAAGTGGGCTGGGGCCAAGGACGCCGGAACTACGGGTTTCGGGGGTGCGCGCTCCGGTCCACGCGGTCCCTGCGGCTCATGAGATCTCTGCGGTTCACGTGGTGCCTGAGGTTCATATGATCCTTCTGGTTCATGTGCTCCCTTGGGTTCGCGTGATCCAGAGGCGTGCGCCGGGAACCGCGCACGGAACAGAGGGAGGCCCCGTCCGGTGCCCAAGAAGGTGGACCACGAAGCCAGACGCCAGGAGATCTCCGAGGCGCTCTGGCGGATCGCCAGCACCCGCGGCCTGGACGGCGCGAGCCTGCGCGACGTCGCGGCGGAGGCCGGTATCTCGCTCGGCCGGTTGCAGCACTACTTCCGCAGCAAGGACGAGATGCTGCTCTTCGCCCTCCGGCACATCAACCGGCTGGCCGCCGACCGCATTCGCGAGCGCATCGAGGCGCTCACCGACGCCCCCACCCCGCGCGACGTACTACGCGCCTGTCTGTCGGGCATGCTGCCGCTGGACGACAGGAGCCGTATCGGCCTCCTGGTGGGCGCCGCCTACTATGCCCGCGCCGTCCACGACGCAACGCTCCGCGCCGAAGCCCAGCACGGCATCCCCCAGCTCCGGGCCTTCTTTGCCGACCAGCTCCGGCTGGCCGCCGATCGCGGCCAGCTGCCGCCGGAACGCGCCACCGAGGACGAGGCGATGCTGTTGATCAGCACGGTCGACGGCCTCGCCACCTACGTCCTGCTGGGCGTGCACGACCCGCAGACCGCGCTCCGCCTGCTCGATCGACACCTGGCGAACCTGTTCGGGGACACGTCCACCGCTCTCCCCGCCGACGCCCCGGAACCGGCCTGAATCCGGTCGGGATCCGGCCTGGACTTGGTTTGAACCAGGTCGGGATCCGGTCTGGGCCTGGTTTGAACCCGGCCTGGATCCGATCGGGACCCGGTCTGGATCCGGTCGGGACCCGGTCTGGATTCGGTCGGGACCCGGCCATCGCCGGGGGCGTCGCTCGCGGACGCCCCGCATGCGGTCTGGCCAACGGAGCCCGGATCGTGGCGCGTCGGGTGTGGGACGGGTGGCCGAGGGGGAGAGGTCGGGGGCGGCGACCGGGGGGGAGAAGGTGGGGCGGTCGCTCGGGTCCCCGTGCGGCCTGCGCCTCGCGCCACCACGTCCCGCGCAACGGCGCCCTACGTAGCGGAGTCCCACGTAACAGCGCCCTACTTCCCACGTAACGACGCGCTACGCAACGGAGCCCCGCGCAACTACCTCCCGCGCTACTGCGCCTCGCGCAACAGGGCGGCGAGATCGGCCTCGACGTCCAGATGCTGCGCCTCGCTCCCCTGGGGCACCATCTCGCACGACCGGGTCAGGAAGCTCCGCACGTCCGCCGCGTCGAACTGCACCACCGCCAGTCCGCCCGCGGTGTGGAACTCCACGACCAGGATGTCGTGTTCACCGTCGGGAGTCGCCGGCCAGATCTGCACGTCGCCCGCCCCGACCGGTTCGGACAACCCCTCCGCCAGCAGGTCCCGCCCGAACGTCCACACCACCTCTGTCCCGTCCAACGAGGCGACGGGCGGGAACACCAGGCGCACCGCGAACGGATCGGCGCGGTCGTAACGCAGGGTCGCCGGAATCGCCCGCGACCGGGGAGCGTTCGCGATGAGATGGGCCTGAACGGCTTGGTCGATGACGCTGGACATCGCCGGCTCCCTTGCAATGAGTGGGGATCTTGCAATTGACGTGGATCCATGGGCTTCAACCACTAGGACGGCAAGCGCATTGCCTCAGGTGCATTGGAATCCTATGGATTCCAGGGTGACCTGCATCACGGGCGGGAGCATATGCGGATATGACCTCATTGCTGCGCCGGTTGATGGGAGCCGGTGTCACGCATTGCCTTCCCCTGACAGCAATTTGACGATACGTCAACTCTCCGTGATCGTCTGTTGGCCTCCGGTGCCCTGGCGCGCCCGCGGCCGCGCCCGCGGCCTGGACGGGACCCTCGCGCTGGGCTAGCTTCCAGCGCACGAGACGAGCGGGGTGGGGCGAATGCGGCGCATGGTGCGCTTGGTGCACAGGGAGTGGTTCTCGGGCAGGGCACGGTCCTGGGACAGGGCGTCGTGCCGGGGCAGGGCGTGGTCCTCGCGCTCGCGCCGGGCGGGGTTCTCGCGCTCGCGAAGGGGGCCGTTGTCACGGAAGGCGGCCATCACGGCCGCCGCGACCGCCGTCGTGGCCCTTGCTCCCCTGGGCGCCGTCCCCTCGGCGGTCGCCGACGCCCCCACGGCCGGTGCCGCTCATGCGCACGGCTGGGCTCTCAAGAACAGCGGGAGCACCGCGCGCTTCCGAGGGCTGGCAGCCGTCAGCCGTACCACCGCCTGGGTCGCCGGTACGGCAGGCACCGTGCTGCGCACCCACGACGGCGGCAACCACTGGAGCGACGTCTCCCCACCCGGTGCCGGGGCGCTGGAGTTCCGCGACATCGAGGCGCTCGATGCGCAGCACGCGGTCGTCCTCGCGATCGGTGAGGGCGAGGCGTCGCGCGTCTTCCGCACCGACGACGCCGGTGCCACCTGGACCGAGAGCTTCCGCAACACCGACCCGCGGGCCTTCTACGACTGCCTGACCTTCTTCGACGAGCGGCACGGCATCGCGCTCAGCGACCCCGTCGACGGCAAGTACCGCATCCTCTCCACCAGGGACGGCGGCCGCAGTTGGCGGGTACTGCCGTCCGACGGGATGCCGCCGGCCCAGAAGGGCGAGGCGGCGTTCGCGGCCAGCGGCCAGTGCCTGGTCTCGGCCGGCAGCCATGACGCCTGGATCGCAACCGGCGGCGCGGCCACCGCACGCGTCCTGCACACCACCGACCGCGGCCGCACCTGGTCGGTCGCGGACGCCCCCGTCCCCGCGGGCGACCCGGCACGCGGCGTCTTCGCCCTCGCGTTCCGCGACCGCACCCATGGCCTCGCGGTCGGCGGCGACTTCCGCCCCGACCAGCCTTCGCCGCACGCCGCCGCGGTCAGCGAGGACGCCGGCACCAGCTGGACGCCGGCCGCCGAGCCCCCGACGGCGTACCGCTCCGGTGCCACGTGGCTCCCGCACTCCCGGCGGATCGCGCTGACGGTCGGCCCTTCCGGCAGCGATCTGACGCTCGACGGCGGGCGCACCTGGCACCGCTTCGACAGCGGCTCGTACGACACCGTCGACTGCGCCCCGGACCTGGGCTGCTGGGCCGCGGGCGAACGGGGACGGATCGCGCGACTGGAGCTATGAGGACGCGGTCCGAACCTCACCGACGTCCACTGCGGCCGTCCACTCCGGTCGACCACTCCCGCCGTCGGCTCCGGTCGGTCACTCCCGCCGTGCCCTCCGATCGGTCACCCCGGTCGGTCACTCCTGCCCGTCACGCCCGTCCGTCACTCTTGTCTGTCCCGCCCGTCCGCCCGTCACGCCCGCCCGTCCGTCCTCGCGTCCGTCACTCCATCAGGCTCCCGAGGCGCCCCTCCAGGACGACCAGCAACTCGCCGAGTGCGGTGGAGAGTTCCTGCTGCCGCTCGTCGCCGATGCCGTCGAGCAGCGACGCCTCGTACCGGAGCTGTTCGGGCAGCAGCCGGTCGATGGTCTCGCGCCCCTCGTCGGTGAGCGAGAGGTGCGCGACCCGGCGGTCCCGCTCGTCGGGCCGGCGGGCGATCAGCCCCCGCTCCTCCAACTGCCGCACGCGTTTGGTCACTGCGGCGCCGGAGGCGAAGGTCTCGCGGGCCACCCGTCCGGGCGTCAGCTCGCGGTCCATCCGGCGCAGGGTGCCGAGGATGTCGAACTCGGGACGGGTGAGTCCGGCCCGCCGCAGCGGTGCATCGGCCGCCTGCTGGATGAGGGCGGCACACCGATTGAGCCGCCCGATCACCGCCATCGGGCCGGTGTCCAGCCCGGGGTGCACCTGCTGCCACTGGCGCAGCACCCCTGCGACGATGTCCTCGGTCGCCACCCGCACTCTCCTCTCGGCCGTGCCGTACGCCCCTAATTGTGCCCCGTACGGTGCCGGCCGCCGCGCGGCAGGGCGTGGCATCGGGGAGCGAGCGGGCACATCGGCGGGCGCACGGGCGGTCTCGCGAGCCCCGCTGTCAGGCGGCCAGGGCCGGTGCCGCGAGCCGCCGGACCAGACCGGCCAGCGCACGGTGCCCCTGCTGTTCGGCGCGGGCGATCCGCTCCGCCGGGACGGCCCGCTGCCACCACTCGCCGGCCGCCACATCCACCGCCTCCCGCAGCTCGACCAGAGCACCCGCCAGCCGGTCGCGCGCCCAGCCGGTTTCCCGGGCGTCGTCGGCGCCGGGCGCCGGGTCCGACGCGAGCAGCCGGGTCGCGGCGGACTCCGCCTCCGCGACCCGCTCCAGCGCGAGGTCGATGCGGTCCGCGGCCCGCCGATTGGTGACCGCGATGCAGCAGGCCAGACCCACCGCTGCGCCCACCACGGTGTCGATCCAGCGGTCCGCGATCAGCGTCCGCGCCGGCAGACGGCTCCCGAACTCGGTCAGCAGGAGCGCCATCGGCGTCACCCAGACCGTGCCGAGCCAGTAGTTGCGGCTGATGCAGGCCTCCGCGCCGAGCTGGAAGGCCAGCGCCAGCGCGATCATTGCGAGCTGCCCGGCGTGGATCAGCGGCAGCAGCGCGCTGAACAGCAGCAATCCGACCAGATTGCCGAGCGTGCGCTGCATCGCACGCTGCCAGGAGAGCGTGGTGTTGGCCTGATAGATGGACGCAGCGGTGACGACGGCCCAGTACGGATGACCGACACCGATGGCCAGCGACGCCCAGCCCGCCAGCGCACAGCCGACCGCGACCCGCGCACCTATGGGGAGCAGCGGTGACCCGGGCGCCAGACGGGCGAGCACTGCTCGTACCCCACGCGGGCGCCCCGGGGCCGGCCCTCGCACACCTCCGCCGCCGACGGTGGTGCCGCGTGCCTCCAAGGGCGCGCCGCCGGCCAACTCCTCCGCCACGGCGATCCCCCTCAGCTCCTCGGCCTGCGCGCCCGAGACCGCGACCCGGGGGAGGGGACGCCCACTGCGCAGCTCACGCGCCCAGGCGGCGAGCCGCTCGGCACCGGCTTCGGCACCGCTGTCGGCACAGGCTCCGTAACCGGCCTTCGAACCGCCGTCGGCACAGGCTTCGTAACCGGCTTTCGCACCGCTGTCGCGGCCGGTGCCGTGGCTGGTGTCAGCTCGGGTGTCGGTGCCGGCGTTCCGACCGAGTTCCTGGACGTTCAGGCCCCCGCCGACATCTCGTCCGGAGGCTTCCTTCGGCACCGCGTCTCCTCCGGAGGCTTCCCGGGGCGCTACATCTCGCCCAGGGGCCTCCCGCGGCACCAGGTCCCCCAACGCTGCCTCCGCCCGCACCAGCAACCGTTCGAGCCCGGCCCGTGCCGCGGCCCTTTCCGGCGTGCCGGCGGCCGGGACCAGGAACAACGTGTGCCAGGCCGCGTTCACGGCGGCCGCGGCGGCATGCCTGGCCTGCGCCACCCCGGCCGCCTCCGCCCCGCCGTCGGCTGCCTCCCCACTGCTTTCCCCACCGCATTCCCCGCCACTTTCCGCAGCCCTTCCTGCCGCCTCCGCATCCCTGCCGATCGTGTCGACCCGCGCCGTACGCAGCAGCCCGGCGGCGGCCTCCAGCGCGCGGGCGGTCGCGATCCGCTCCGGGCCCTGCGGCCGGACCAGCGCCGGCGCCATGCACACCAGCCAGGCGAGCGCACCGGTACCCAGTGCCAACGCCAGGTGCCAAGGCACCTGCCCCAGATGCTGAGGGACGAAGAACGCCGACGCGGAGATGAAGGTGAGGATCAGATTCCCCGGCGGGCCGATGCGGGACGCGTCGCAGACCATCTTGTGGGCCGCCGCGAGCAACGAAGCGAGGACGACGCGCACCGCAGCCGAGGTGATCAGTGAGGCGGCGGTCAACGCGATGCCGAGGCTCGCGACCATGCCGAGCACCACCCACAGCAGCGTGCGGGCCCGCGCAGCGTACGGCAGGCCGTGGGCGTACAGGGCGCACATCGCCCCGGCCGAGGTGTAGAGGACCAGGTCCAGCCGGCCCACCGCGAGGAGCGTGAGGTCGGGGATCGCCAGGGCCACGACCGCGCTGAGCGCCGGCTTGTGCCAGATGTCGACGGGGCGATGCAACCGCACGGTGCTCCTGATCGGGAACGGCCGGGCACGCACCGTACTCCCGGCGTGAGCACCTCCCGCGCGACCCTTGCCCTTCCCCTTCATCCCTTTCTTTCCGATCCTCCCGTTTCCTCTCATGTCGGCGGGCTTGGCGTGCTTTCCCATGCCGAGAAGATTAGCAGGTGTTTTACTAGTGAAATATATACGCCGGATCGATCCCGGATCGCGTCCGGGGCACGTTGGGGGTCATGCCCGGGACCGGACCGCCCGCCGGGAGGGCGACAATGGCCGGGTGCCAGCCGCCAAGAAGAAGACCGCCGCCGCGAACGCAACCCCGGAGCGCCGCCGCGAACTGCTCGACACCGCAGCCGAGGTGTTCGCCGCACGTGGCTACAACGCCACCACCGTCCGTCGGATCGCGGACGAGGCCGGGATGCTCGCGGGCAGCCTCTACTACCACTTCGATTCCAAGGAAGCGATCCTCGACGAGATCCTCTCCACGTTCCTGAACGAGCTGTGGAACGGCTATGACGCCGTACTCGCCGCCGGACTCGGCCCCAGGGAGACCATCGAGGCGCTGGTCACCGAGTCCTTCCGGGAGATCGACCGGCACCGGGCCGCCGTCGCCATCTACCAGAAGGAGGCCAAGCACCTCGTCGCCCAGCCTCGCTTCGGCTACCTCATCGACTCCCAGCGGAAATTCGAGAAGGCCTGGCTGGGCACCTTGGAGCGCGGCGTGGCCGACGGCGTCTTCCGCGCCGACCTGGATATCCGGCTCACCTATCGCTTCGTCCGCGACACCGTGTGGGTCGCGGCGAGCTGGTACCGCCCGGGCGGGCAACACAGCCCCGAGGAGATCGCCCGCCAGTACCTCTCCATGGTCCTCGACGGCATCGCCATGCGGGGCTGAGCCACCCTCCTCGGGAAGCCACCCGCTGCGGGAAGCCACGCGTCGCGGGAAGGTGACCGGTTCGACGGTTGATGGTCGCCGAGCGGCGGAGGGTGGCGGAGGGGCTGTTATGGAGAACTCGCTACGACGTCCGACGCGGCATGCGCGTGCGACGACCGGCGCAGCGCCTGCTCGCCCGCCCTACCTCTGCCTCCGCCGGCGGCCGCTCAGCAGGGAGTGTTCTTCACATACAGGGCACGTGGCGTGGACGTCGTGCCGTAGCGGACGTCCCTCGCCTCGCCCTTCAAGAGGCGGCCGCGAGGATCCTTGTGGTGCGGCACGACGATCGTGAAGCAGGACGTCCGCTGGGTGCACAGATTCATCAGGCTGACATAGCGGTAATTGCCCTGGTTGAAGTACTTGCGCACCTTCACGCACTGCGGTGTCCGCTCGGCAGCCGCCGCGTCCGTGGCGCTGGCCAACGTCAGTGAGGCGCTGCATGCCACTGCCGCCAGCGCTATGATCATGATCTTCCGCACGTCATCTCCCCCGAGAGATTCTCAGACTCGTACTCCCCCTGCGAAACCCGTACCGGCTTCGCACGTTCATTCCCCATTGTCCATACCCGCCCCAGGAAACTCAGCCCCGGGTGCAACACAGGTACACAAGCGCGACATAAGAGCGACCTTTTCGGTACGAGGGGCCCGGGTACCCGTTCCAGACCCATCGGACCGAGCCGCCGTGCCGGGCAGAGCCGTTGCGCGGGCCGAGTCGTCGTGCGGGCCGCGTCGTCCTCACGAGGAGGCGGGCCCGCGACGCCGCGCGGTTGCGGGGCCGCGGGCACGGCCGCGGCCATCTGCGCCGCGCAGGCCGCCGTCGAGCGTGGTGAGGGCTACGTGATCTGCGGTTCCTCCAAGCAGGCCACCGCCCGCTGGCTCCGGCGCACGGCCGTCACCGGCGACTGGGCCCCCGCCGGCTTCCCCCTCAGTACTGTCGCCCCCGGCACGGTCGTCACACCGATCACCGAGCCCCTGCTCGCCAGCCCCGAAATCCGCAAGGCCGTCGACACTGGTGTCCCGATGCTCGACGCGGTCTCCGAGGCGACAGCTCCTGGTAGCCGACGGGGCGGGCGGGTCGTGGCGCGGTGCCCTGAGCCGTCGCCCGGCGCGTCACTCGTGCGTAGCCGGCCGTGCCGTCACCACCTTCAGTCCGCGGTCGGCGAACTCTCGACGCGTTGCCTCCTTGGCGCCGGCGTCCGTGATGAACGTGTCGAAGACATCCGCATCACCGACCCGGGCGAAACAGCGTTCGCCGATCTTCGATGAGTCGGCGACGACCACGGCACGCCGGGCGCGTTCGGCCATGAGGCGGTTGACCCGGGCCTCCGCCTCGTCGTGCACCGTCGCGCCCATGACCGGGTCCACACCGTTGGCCCCGATGAACGCGATGTCGATCGAGATCTGTTGCAACACCAACTCGCTGAAGGGGCCGACCAGTTCGAACGACCGCGAGTGCGCCACCCCACCGGTGAGGACAATCTTGATCTGTGGCCGCACGGCCAGCTCATTGGCGATGTTGAGGGAGTTGGTGACGATCGTCAGGTGCGGTTGCGGACCTGCCTCCGCGAAGTCCGGACGGGTGGCCAGCACCCGGGCGATCGCCGTGGTCGTCGTACCGCCGCTCAGCCCGACCACATCGCCGCGCTCGACCAGCTTCGCCGCCGCGTTCGCCACGGCCTCCTTCTCGGTCGACCGGTGCGCGTGCTTGTAACGGATCGGCAGGTCGTACGCCACCGAGCTCAGCACTGCCCCGCCCCGGGTGCGGGTCAGCAACTGCTGCTCGGCGAGGGCGTCCATGTCGCGCCGCATCGTGGCTGCCGAGACCTCAAGAGCGGTCGCCGCCTCCTCGACGTCCACCCGGCCTCGGTCGCCGAGCAGCTCAAGCAGTGCGTTCATCCGTTCATGGCGCTTCATAGCGCGAGCCTAATTCGTCCCGGCCAGCCGCGGTGACGCCCGGTGCACGCCGCCGACCTCCCCTAGTTCTCCCTCCCTGTCCCCTTTCCTGTCTCCTGCCTGCTTCCTTTTACTTACCTGTCTCCACCCTTGTCGGCATCGGCATCGGCATCGGCATCGGCATCGGCCAGGCGGGCGGGCGGGGTCCGGTGTCCGCGGCGCCCACCACAGGGCGAAGGACGTGCGGCGCACAGCGCCTCACCCCAGAGTCGAGGCCCGGGCCGCGAGCCGGTCGGGAACCGTCGCCGGAGTGGTCAGTACGCCCAGCAGCCGCGCGGCCTCCTCGGCCACGGCCTCCCTGGCCGGCTTCACATACTTGCGGGAATCGACGAGTGACGGATTCGCCCCCAACGTCTGCCGTATCGAGGCGGTGAAGACGGAGACCAGATGGGTGGAGATGTTGATCTTCGTCATTCCGGCGGCGATGGCTCGGCGCAGCTCATCGTCCGGTACCCCCGAGGAGCCGTGGAGCACCAGCGGTACCGGGAGCGTGGTACGGAGCGCCGCGATGAGGTCCTTGTCCAGTACTGCGGTGCGCTCCTGCATGGCATGGGAGGAACCGACTGCGACGGCCAGGGCGTCCACGCGTGTCGCCCGGACGAAGGTGAGCGCCTCGTCCGGATCCGTGCGCACCCCTGGTGCATGGACCCCGTCCTTGCCGCCGACCTCGCCGAGTTCCGCCTCGACATAGGCGCCCCGCTCATGGCACCAGGCGGTGAGTTCGGCGGTGGTGGCGACGTTCTCCTCGTAGGGGAGTGCGGAGGCGTCCACCATGACCGAATCGACTCCGGCGGCGATGCCTTGCCGGACCAGGTCCGCATCGGTGATGTGGTCCAAATGTACGGCGATCGGCGCGCTGGACCCCTCGGCGAGGGCGAGGGTGGCGCGGGTGATGGGCAGCAGGCTGCCGTGGTAGCGGATGCAGTTCTCACTGATTTGCAGGATCAGCGGGACACCCGTGCGCTCGGCGGCGGCAACCAGCGCCTCGGCGGTTTCCAGGTGGATGACGTTGAACGCGGCGGCACCGACGTGCGCCTCACGCGCGGCATCGACGAGGGATGAGGTCGGAACGAGGGGCATGGGACGGTGACTCCCTTGCAGGTGGGGCGGGTTGACGAGCGGGAGTGCGGCAGGTGACTACGAGACCGCCGGCGCTTCGAGCATCACCGAGCGGGTCAGGCTGCGCGGGTTATCCGGGTCCAGCCCACGGGCGCGGGCCCGTTCGAGCGCCACCCGGTGGACCAGCACCAGATCGGCCAGCGGATCGCGGTCGTGGCGCACGAAGCGCGCGCCGGTCCGCATCACGTCCGCCTCCAGGCCGTCCGGCGCCTGACCGAACAGCCACGTCACCCTGCCCGGTGCGGCTATCGCGATCGGGCCGTGGCGGTACTCCATCGCCGGGTACGACTCCGTCCAACTCTGCGACGCTTCCCGCATCTTGAGCGCCGCCTCGTTTGCCAGGCCGAAGGTCCAGCCCGTGCCGAGGAAGGAGAACTGCTCGGCGTCCACCCACTCCTGCGCGACCGGCGCGGTCAGCGCGTCCTGCGCGTCGGCGACCGCCCGCGAGACGTCTTCGCCGAGGTGCGCGCGCAGGAGCGTCAGCGCCGTCGTCGCGAAGCGCGTCTGGACCACCGACTTCTCGTCGGCGAACGGGAGCGCGACGGTGTCATCGGAGAGCGCGACCGCGGGAGTCTCGGGGTCGCCGATGATCGTCACTGTCGGGATCCGCCCTTTGGCCGCGTCGAGCACCCGCAACACCTCGGTCGTGGTGCCCGAGCGGGTGATCGCTACCACCGCGTCATAGCCGCGGTCGTCGCCGAGGAACGCTTCGGACGCGGCGAACGGGTCCGTCACCCCTAGCCCGGCGCCCTCGCGCAGCGCCGCATACGACTGCGCCATGAACCATGAGGTGCCGCAGCCGATGACCGCGACCCGCTGTCCGGCCCTGGGCAGTGAGCTGTTCGCGGCTCCGATCCGCGCCGCCTCCTGCCAGGTCTCCGGCTGACTGCGCAGCTCCTGCTCCATGTACGAGGCCTCGCTCATGGCCCACCCTCCCGTGATGCGTGAAACGGATACGGCGTCGAGTCGCACTTTCGCGGCTTCTGGCCTTTCGGCCGTCGGCGTGCGTGAAACTGCAACTTTCTGCTTTGTTGCAATCGACTGTACGCAGGATCGCGCTCGCGATCCATCCCTCGAACGAGTGGATGAATGGGAGGCGGGGTCGGGGCTCGGGCGGGGAGTCGGCCTGGCGAGGCGTGGTGGAGAGGTGCCTCAGGGGGCGAGACGAGCGGCATTATGTGAGGAAATGTCAAGGAATGAGGATGGGGATGGGGGCGGTGGCGGCTCGATGGGGGTCGCCGTGGAGTGGACGTGGAGTGCGCGTGGAGTGGGTGTGAAGCGGTCGTCGGGGTGGCCGGAGCCTGGAGGCGGGTGCCCGGTGAGCTGTTGACAGTTGCGTGAAAGTGGCCGAATACTCGCAAGATCAGTCACGCCGGCCGGTCGGCCGTGCAGGCTGCTGATCAGTCATGCAGCAAGGTCGCCCCGCCGCACAAAGGACGTCCCATGTCCACTGCCACGCTCACCGCGACGCCCCCGCCGCCGCCCTCCCGGACCGCACGCCGCACCGGCAGACTCTTCGCGCTCACCGGTGCCGTCGTCGGCGTCATCTACGGCTACGACACCGGCAGCATCTCCGGTGCCCTGGTCTTCCTGAGCCAGGACTTCCATCTGACCGAGGCCGAGAAAGGCCTGGTCAACAGCATTCTGGTGGGCGGTTCCATCGTGGGTGCGCTGATCGGAGGGAAGCTCGCCGACGCCCTGGGCCGCAGGGCCGCGATGCTGATCGTCGCCGGCTCCTACGCCGTCTTCGTCGCGCTCTCCGCGCTCGCGCCCAACGTCGTCGTGCTCGACTCGGTCCGATTCCTGCTCGGTATCGCGATCGGCATCTCGATCGTCGCTGCCCCGCTCTACGTCGCCGAGTCGACACCGGCGCGCATCCGCGGTGCGTCGGTCGCCGCCTATCAAGTGGCCACCGTCGCCGGCATCGTCATCACCTACTTCGTCAACTGGGGGCTGTCCGGAGGCGGTCACTGGCGCTGGATGCTCGGTCTCTCCGCGATCCCCGCGGCGCTCGTCCTGATCCCGCTGCTCCGGTTGCCGGACACTCCGCGCTGGTACGTCCTCAAGGGGCGTACGGAACGCGCGGTCGAGGTGATGGCACTGACCGACCCGGACGTCGAACCCCGGGCGGAGGTGGCGGCCGTGAGCGCAGCACTCACCGAGGAGAGCGGCGGATCGGTGCGCTCCCTGTTGCGCAAGCCGTACGCCCGCGCCGCGTTCTTCGTGGTCGGCCTCGGCTTCTTCTGCCAGATCACCGGCATCAACGCCGTGACGTACTACAGCCCGCAGATCTTCGAGGAGTTGGGCTTCACCGGAAACGGTCAGAGCTTCCTGCTGCCGTCGTTCGTCCAACTGGCCTCACTGGCCGCGACGGTCCTCGCCATCCTCGTCATCGACCGGCTCGGCCGGCGCATGGTGCTGCTCTGCGGCATCGGCACGATGGTGGCGATGCTCGCCGTCCTGACCGCGGTCTTCGGCACGGGAGAGCTGCACGGTGCCACGACCTGGGTCGGCTTCGGCGCGATCCTCCTGTTCACCGCGGCCTTCAACTTCGGCTTCGGATCGCTGATCTGGGTCTACGCCAGCGAGGCGTTCCCCGCCCGGCTGCGCTCCACGGGGGCGTCGGTGATGCTCACGGCCGACCTCGTGGCCAATCTGCTGATCGCCCAGTTCTTCCCGTCGTTGATGGCCTGGGCCGGCGCCGCGCGGACCTTCGCGGGGCTGGGCGTCCTGGCGCTGGCGGCCCTGGTGTTCGCCGCCGTCACCGCGCCCGAGACCAAGGGCCGGCAACTGGAGGAGATCCAGGAGTACTGGCGCCACGGGGGCCGCTGGCCGGAGGCGGCCGCGCCGGGAGGCCTGTGCCACGGAGCGGTCGGCGGTTCGGCCGTGCCTCCGACCACGCCTTCGTAGCCTCGACACCATCTCGTCGACACCGTCTGCCGGGAGAATCCGCACCCGGTGCGGTGCCGACGGCACGAGCATGACGGCCCGACGTCGGCCCGTGCGGCCCGGGGCGCCGCCGGGGGCCGCGGTCGGTACGGAGGTACTTCAGCTCCTCCGCTGCTCCCGGTACGCCTCCAGGGCCGGTGCGGTCGTCGTCGCCTCGAACTCGATGATCCGGTACTCGCACACCCCGGTGAGGGTGAACGGGTCCTCGGCCACGAGCTTCTCCACGGTCGCCCGGTCCATCCCCGCGGCGAGGATCACGCCACCCTCGCGCGGAACCTTGCGGCCGGCGGCGATGAAGTGCCCGGCGGCGTACTGCTTCTGGAGCCACTCCACGTGGTCGGCAAGGACGGCGTCGACGCGGTCAAGGGGCGCGGTGTAGGTCAGTTCCAATACGAACATGGTTGCAATATAGAGGAGCACCCGGGCGGTGCCGTCGTGTCCTCACGGGGGCGGGCGCAGGCCGGGGCCGCGTGGTGGGCGCGGCCGGGAGTCGGTGGCGCCCGCGGTGCCGGAGCGGACGGCGCGCGGACGGGCGGCGGATGGCGGGACGGGTCACGCCGCGGGCAGTTCGGGGCGGCGCCGGCCGTGCTGGGTGGCGCGCTCATACGCATGCCCGGCCCGGAGGACGGCGAGATCGGCGCGCGGTGCTCCGATGAACTGCATCCCCACGGGCAGACCGGCGGGGGTGAACCCGGCGGGGACGGAGAGGGCCGGCACACCCAGGACGGAGATCAGGTAGGCCGAACGCATCCAGTCCAGATACGTCTCCGTCGCCCGGCCGGCGACCTCCCGTGGGTACTCCAGCTCCGCGTCGAACGGCGTGACCTGGCTGACCGGGGCGAGGAGGAGGTCGTACCGGGAGAAGAACTCGACCGTGTCGAGGTGCAGTCGGCCCCGGGTCGCGGTGGCGGTGACGAGGTCGTGCGCGGTCAGCCGGCGGCCCTGCTCGATGTTCCGGACGAGGCTGGGTTTGAGCGACTGCGGATCGGAGTCGAGCAGCTCGCCGAACGCCAGGTCGAAGCTGTGCGCCCGCAGCGTACGGAAGGTCTCATCGGCTCCGGTGAGGTCCGGGCAGGCGGTGTCGACGCGGCAGCCGAGCTCTTCCAGGACGCTCAGCTGCGGCTCCAGAACGGCGAGCACGTCCGGATCGCACGGCGCACGTCCCCCCAGGTCGGGCGACCAGGCGACGCGCAGTCCGCGCAGCTCGCGGTCGAGCGGCACCCGGAACGCCTCGCCCGGGGTCTCCAGACTGACGGGGCAGCGCGGATCCGGACCGGCCATCGCCGACAGCAGCAGCGCCGCATCGGCGACGGTCCGCCCCAAGGGGCCGGGCACGGCAAGGGTGTCCCAGGGATTGACGCTGGGACACGAGGGGACGCGTCCCGGTGTCGGCCGCAGTCCGACCACGTTGCAGAAGGACGCGGGGTTGCGCAGCGAACCGCCCATGTCGCTGCCGTCGGCGAGGGGTTGCAGCCCGGCGGCGAGCGCGGCGGCGGCTCCTCCGCTGCTGCCGCCCGCCGAGCGGGTGGTGTCGTACGGATTGCGGGTGGTGCCGAACACCGGGTTGAAGGTGTGCGAACCGGCCGCGAACTCGGGGACGTTGGTCTTGCCGAGGCGGATGGCGCCGGCCCGCTGGAGTCGGTCGACCAGTAGATCGTCCTCGTCCGGGACGTGGTCGGCGAAGAGCGGCGAGCCGAACGTGGTGCGCATACCGCGGGTGAGACGGGTGTCCTTGAAGGCGATCGGCAGGCCGTGCAGGGGTGGCACGGCGGCGCCCCGGGCCAGGCGTTCATCGGCGGCCGCGGCAGCGGAGAGCGCGCCCTCCGGGTCGAGGGTCACGATGGCGTTGAGGGCCGGATCGACCCGTTCGATGCGGTCCAGGTGGGCCTGTACGACCTCACGGGCGGAGAGTTCGCGGCGGCGTAACCGGGCCGCGAGGTCGGTGGCGTCGAGGAAGTGGAGATCATCGGGCATGAGGACCTCTGGTGATGTCGGGCGGGGGACGGGGATCGGCGAGGGCGGTGCACCCCGCGCCGTACGCTCCCGTTCCTGGGTTCACTCTCCTCACCGTACCGATGCCCACTGACAGCCGGCCGTGCGTCGATCCGCACGCCCCGGTTCGCTCAGCGGTTCGGTAGCGTGGTGACCATCATGGACACTTCCGGAACCCTCTCCTGTGACGAGGAACTGCGGCGCTGGCCGACCGACGAAGCCCAGGCGCGCGCCGTACAGGACCGGTTGCGATCGCACGTACGGCTCGACGAGCCGGGGCCGGAGCCGGGGTTCGAGGGCATCGTGGCCGGAGTGGATGTCGCCTACGACGACGAGCGGAACGTCGTCGCGGCGGCAGCCGTCGCGCTGGACGCCCGGACCCGAGCCGTCGTCGACGAGGCCACCGCCGTCGGCCGGATTTCGTTCCCCTACGTCCCCGGCCTGCTCGCCTTCCGCGAGATCCCCACCGTCCTCGACGCCCTCGCCCGCCTCACCCGCACCCCTGACCTGGTGGTATGCGACGGGTACGGGCTGGCGCACCCGCGCCGCTTCGGCCTCGCCAGCCACCTCGGGGTGTTGACGGGGATGCCCACTATCGGCGTGGCCAAGAACCCCTTCACCTTCCGGTACGCGCCTCCGGGGCCCGAGCGCGGCGCCACCTCTCCGCTGCTGGACGGCGACGAAGAGGTGGGACGTGCGCTGCGCACCCAACAGGGCGTCAAGCCGGTCTTCGTCTCCGTGGGACACCGTGTCGACCTCCACCGGGCCTGTGCGCACACGCTCCATCTGGCGGCCGCCTACCGACTTCCGGAGACCACCCGGGCCGCCGATGCACTGTGCCGGAAGGCACTGGCGAGCGCCTGACGGCGGACCCGGCACGGCCGGGTCCCACTATCCGTCCCGGACCACCCGGAAGGTCATGCCCGCCTTCTGGAGCCGCGTGGTCAGCGCGTCCCCCATGGCGACCGCCGACGTCACCTGGCCCGCGGTGTCCGGCAGGTCGTCAAAGGCCAGGCTCAGTGCCGATTCGGCGAGCATCTTCGCCGTCTCCTCGTAGCCGGGGTCGCCGCCGGAGACCTCCGTGATCAGGCGTTTTCCGCCGCCCGAGGCGACGAAGCGGACCGTGAACCAGCTGCGTGCCCGTCGCTCAGGGCTCGGCCCCTCGCCAGGCTCCAGCCGGCCGGACAGCCAGCGCCGCGCCGGTGGCACCTGGGCCAGCACACACAGCGCACCCACCCCCAGGGCACCGCCCACCGCGATCGGCAGCCGCCGCACGCCGGCGTAGTGGCGATAGCGGAAGTCGGGTCCGTAGCGGTCCAGCGCGGCGGCGGAACGGGCGACGACCAGCCGGTCGAGGGTCGGCAACGGCACGCCCCAGGTACGCGTCTCGCTGCTTCTGACAGGCGGTCCGAACGGCGCCCGGACCGCGCGGCCGGCCGGCCGCGGCTCGGCCCGCTGCCGCTCGCGGGCGGCCCGCGCCATGGCGACCGGGCGCGAGGCGGCGGTCAGTGCGGAGGCCAGGGTGCCCCCGGAGAACGTGGCGTTGGTGCGCACGAAGCCGTCGATGCGGAGCGGGACGCCCTCCGGGAGGAGCCCCACCGTGTAGTGCACACCCAGGTCGTGCGGGACCGAGTCGAACCCGCTGGCGTGCACCAGGCGCGCACCGGAGGCCCGGGCCGTCGCATCGTGCCGCAGGTACATCCGGTCGATGAACTCCGGCTCGCCGGTCAGGTCGACGTAGTCGGTGCCGGCGGCGGCGCAGGCCGCGACCAGCGGCTCGCCGTGCAGCAGGTACGGGCCGACCGTCGTCGCCAGCACCCGGGTGTCGGCGGCGAGCTCGCGCAGCGCGGCAGGGTCGCCGCAGTCGGCGTGCAGCAGCGGCAGATCCGCGCAGGCCGGGTGGGTCCGGGCCAGGCGGTCGCGCAGTTGCTCCAATTTGGCCGGGTTGCGTCCGGCCAGTGCCCAGCGGCAGTCCCGTGGTGCGTGCTCGGCCAGATACGCGGCGGTGAGGGCGCCGGCGAAGCCGGTCGCTCCGTAGAGGACGAGGTCATGGGCCCGCCCTGAGGTGTCCTGCCGTCGCATAGCCCGTCCTCTCGACCGCCCTGTTGACCTGGTGTCGGGACCCTAGGCAGTTGCCGGGGTGCCGTCAACGTCCGGTTCCGGCGGTCCGGTTGGCCGCCGTGGTGGCG
Source organism: Streptomyces sp. NPDC048506 (assembly GCF_040651315.1). Taxonomy (NCBI): domain Bacteria; kingdom Bacillati; phylum Actinomycetota; class Actinomycetes; order Kitasatosporales; family Streptomycetaceae; genus Streptomyces; species Streptomyces sp. NPDC048506. Next base: position 46,112 of record NZ_JBEZIX010000054.1, on the reverse strand, counting down.
CAGGAGTGGTGGTCCCGTCGTCTTGACAGCGGGTGGCGACGGCGCCAGATTCACGGTGAGGCGATGACATAGGACGTCCCATGTGCCACACGGTGGGCGTGCCAGCTGCCCGGCACCATCGACTGCCCGGCCACCGCCGGCCCACAGCCACCGCTCGGCGCCACCGCCCGCCGAACCGTCCGCCGCTTCCTGGAGGAGGCAGGGCCGCTGTGACGACACACTCCATGGACGCCCCCGACGGCACACGGCGTTGGTACCGGGAGGTCACCCGGCGCCAGTGGAAGGCGATGCTCGGCGCCTGGATCGGCTACCTCCTCGACGGTTTCGACTTCGTCCTCATCACGCTCGTACTGACCGAGATCGCCGAGGAGTTCCACCTCGACACCGCCACCGCCGCCTCGCTGATCTCCGGCGCCTTCATCACCCGGTGGCTGGGCGGTGCCGTCCTGGGGGCCCTGGGGGACCGCTACGGCCGCAAGGCCGCGATGATCACCAGCATCCTGCTCTACTCGCTCGGCACCTTCGCCTGCGGCTTCGCCTGGGGGTACACCAGCCTGTTCGTCGCCCGCCTGGTCATCGGCCTGGGCATGGCGGGGGAGTACAGCGCCAGCGTGACGTATGTGCTGGAGAGCTGGCCCACCCGTTGGCGCAATCGTGCCTCCGGGTTCCTGATCTCCGGCTACGCGGGCGGCAGCGTCGTCGCCGCCGAGCTCTACAAGTGGGTGGTGCCCCAGTGGGGCTGGCGCTGGATGTTCTGGATCGGCGTGCTGCCCGTCCTCGTCGCCCTGTGGGTGCGCAGATCGCTGCCGGAGGCGGATGACTGGCAGCGGGAGGTCGCGGCTGCCGGCGCCGGCCGGCCGGAGGCGGAGCGTCCGCATCCGTTCCGGCCGCTGTTCACCGGGAGACGGCGCTCGTGGGGCAATGCGGTGCTGGCCGGGTGCGCCTCGGTGGCGCTGTTCGGCGTCTTCACGCCGGTCGGCGCGGGATACGTCCCCTGGTTGTCGGTCGTCGCGGCGCTGTGCCTGATCGCCTTCGCGGTGCAGCTCGGCGGCCGCCGCGGAGGGCTGCTGTACGTGTCCCTGATGGCGACGGTGTTCTGCGCCTTCCTCTACAGCTGGCCCGTCCAGGCCCTGCTGCCCACCTACCTCAAGACCGAGCTCGGGTACGCACCCGGTCAGGTCGCCGACGTGATGTTCTACGCGGGCTTCGGCACCATGGCGGGCTGCTGGCTCGCCGGCTTCGTGGGCGACCGGTTCGGTACCCGGCGTGCCTATGCCGCCACCCTGCTCGCCTCCCTCGCGTTCGTCTTCCCGGTCTTCGCGGTGCGGGACAGCGTGATGGCGCTCGGCGCATCGGTCTTCGGGCTGCTCGCGCTCAGCCAGGGGATCTCGGGCATTCTGCCGAAGTACATCGCCGGCCACTTCCCGACCGCGACCCGCGCCGCGTCGCTGGGTTTCGTCTACAACGTCGGCGCCCTGGGCGGGGCGGTCGCGCCGGTACTCGGGGCCCGTCTGGCGGAAGGGATGCCCCTGGGGCGGGCGTTGGCGGTGCTCACCTTCGGGCTGACGCTCGTCGTCATCATCCTGGTGGGCGGCGACGTTCCCCAGCGGCTGGCGCGACGCGTGGACCATCGGGCGCCCGACGACCACCTCGTGGCGGAGGCGGGGCGGTCCGAGACCGTTCCCGACAGTGCCTCGCCCGGCTCCGGCTGCGCCTCCGCCTCCGGTGAAGCGTCGCCCGGGTCGGTCTAGCGGACCCCGCGCGGCTCGGGTTGTCCCTCCGTCGGCTCCGGCGCTGCGCGGGCCGTTGTCAGTGGTCGCGGTTAGCGTGGACCGCAGTGATCGACTCGCGTGCGAGCGCGGCGCGGGACGGCGTCGCGGGCGACGGCGCGCGGGCACGGGACAGGGAGGATCGCATGGGCAAGGCGGCGGGGCCGTCCGCGGTGCGGGAGAGCGTGCGGGAGTTCGCGCTCGGGCTGCCGGGGGCGGTGGAGGAGTTCCCCTGGGGCGACAGCGTGGTCAAGGTCAACAAGAAGGTCTTCGTGTTCCTCGGCGTGGCGGACGGCAGTCACCCGCTGAGCGTCACCATGAAGCTCCGTGCCCCGGAGGCCCATGCCCATGCGCTGTCCGCACCGGGCGCCAAGCCGGCGGGGTACGGCCTGGGCGCGTCCGGCTGGGTGCAGGTCCCTCTGGAGGGGGAGGGCGCTCCGTCGGCCGAGCTGCTCTGCGACTGGGCCGAGGAGTCCTACCGCGTCATAGCCCCCAAGAGGCTCATCGCCGAGCTCGACGGGGGATAGCGGCCCAGCGGCAGCAGGCGCGCGAAGGCCCGTGGCGGCGATGGCGGTTGAGCATCGTCGGCGCGGGCCTTCGCCGTGGTTGCCACGTGACAAGGGGGTCTTGTGGAAAGTGGAACACGTTCTTAACATCACGAGTGTTACATCAGAAGTGTCACAGTGCGGAAGGGCATGGGGCGCGATGACACAGTCAGGGAACGGCCCGTTGAGCGGGGTGCGGGTGGTCGAACTCGCCGGCATCGGCCCCGGCCCGTTCGCGGCCATGCTGCTGGCCGACCTCGGCGCCGACGTCGTCCGGGTCGACCGGCCCGGCGGCGCCGGACTGCGCATCGATCCGGCCTACGACATCACCAACCGCAACAAACGCTCGGTACTGGTGGACCTCAAGCACCCCGACGGCGTGGCCCAGGTGCTCGAGCTGGTCGAGCGGGCCGATGTGCTTCTGGAGGGGTACCGCCCCGGTGTCGCCGAGCGGCTCGGCGTGGGGCCCGAGGAGTGTCTGGCGCGCAACCCCCGGTTGGTCTACGGCCGGATGACGGGCTGGGGACAGCAGGGCCCGCTGGCCGACACCGCAGGACACGACATCGGCTACATCGCCATCACGGGCGCCCTCGGCATGATCGGTCCGCCCGACGGTCCGCCCGCCATTCCCGCCAACCTCGTCGGCGACTACGCGGGCGGCTCCCTCTACCTGGTCATCGGCGTCCTCGCGGCCCTACAACACGCCCGCGCCGACGGCGGTACGGGCCAGGTCGTGGACGCCGCGATCGTCGACGGCACGGCCCATCTGACGGCGATGATCCACGGCATGCTGGCGGCCGGCGGTTGGCAGGACCGGCGCGGCGCGAACCTCCTGGACGGCGGCACCCCGTTCTACGGCGCCTACGAGACCGCCGACGGCGGCCACATGGCGGTCGGCGCCCTGGAGAAGCGGTTCTACGGCGAGTTCATCCGCCTGCTGGGCATCGAGGACGAGGCACCCGGCCGCGACGACCTCGCCGCCTGGGACGAGCTGCGCACCGTCATCGCCGCCCGCTTCAAGACCCGGACCCGCGCGGAGTGGACCGCGGTCTTCGAGGGGTCCGACGCCTGCGTGGCGCCCGTGCTCTCGCTGCGCGAGGCCCCGCACCACCCGCACCTCGCCGCCCGCGGCACCTTCGTCGAGCACGCAGGCATCACCCAGCCGGCGCCCGCGCCCCGCTTCTCGCGGACTCCGGGTGCGGTCCGCAGAGCGCCCGCACGGCCCGGCGCGGACATCGAGGAGATCGCCCGCGACTGGGAGGTGCCGAGCCTGCGCGCCCCACGGCCGACGGCCCCCGCAGAGGCACCGCCCGCCAGCCCGGTCAGCACCGAGCAGAAGGACGCAGCCAGCTGATGGAACTCGCCACCACGCTCCAGTACGCCGCCGATCCGCGGCAGGCCGCCGAGGAGGTCGCCGCCCTCGAAGCCGCCGGCCTGGACGCCATCTGGGTCGCCGAGGCATACGGCTTCGACTCGCCCACCATCATGGGCTTCCTGGCAGCCCGCACCGAGCACGTCAAGATCGGCTCGGCGATCCTGAACGTCTACTCCCGCACCCCCGCCCTGATCGCCCAGACCGCCGCCGGACTCGACGCCCTCTCCGGCGGCCGGGCGCTGCTGGGCCTCGGCGCCTCCGGCCCCCAGGTCGTCGAGGGCTGGCACGGCCGACCGTACGACAAGCCGCTCGGCCGGACCCGCGAGACCATCGAGCTGTGCCGCCGCATCTGGCGGCGCGAAGTCATCGACCACCACGGCATCACCGACATGCCGCTGCCCCCGGAGAAGGGCGGCCGGCTCGGCAAGCCCCTGAAGATCCTCACCCGGCCGGTGCGCCCGCAGATCCCGGTGTACGTCGCCGCGCTCGGCCCGGCCAACGTCCGGCTGACCGCAGAGGTGGCCGACGGCTGGCTGCCCACGCTCTTCATCCCGGAGAAGGCCGCCGACGTCTGGGGAGCCCCGCTCGCCGACGGCGCGGCCCGGCGGGATCCGGCGCTCGGCCCGTTGCAGACCGTCGCCGGCGGGCTGCTGGCCATCGGCGAGGACGCCGCCGCGGCCCGGGACCTCACCCGTCCCACCATCGCGCTCTACGTCGGCGGTATGGGCGCCAAGGGCAAGAACTTCTACCACGACCTCGCCGTCTCCTACGGCTACGGGCAGGCCGCCGACCGCATCCAGGACCTCTACCTCGCCGGGAAGAAGCGGGAGGCCGAAGCGGCCGTACCGGACGCGTTCTGCGAGCTGATGTCGCTGTGCGGGCCCGAGGGGTACGTCCGCGAGCGGATCGCCGCGTTCCGGGAGGCGGGCGTGACGATGCTCAACGTCCACCCCGTGGGGCCGGAGCCCGCCAAGCTGATCGAGACCGTCAAGAACTGGCTCTGAGGAGGGCCCCGCAGCGATGACCGTGCAGATGCCGCATTCCGTGCCGCATTCCCCGGGGGCCTCGACGTCCGCGGCCGACGCCGGAGGCCCCCGGATTCCCGGCCGAGGAGCTCCGTCGGTCCGGAACGACTCTTCGAAGGGACAGTAGCGTGCAGCGCCAGCTCTACACCGCCGACCATGAGGCCTTCCGTGAGATCGTGCGCACCTTCCTCGCGAAGGAGGTGACGCCGCACTACGAGCAGTGGGAGAAGGACGGCATCGTCAGCCGGGACGCCTGGCGGGCGGCCGGCAAACAGGGCCTGCTGGGCCTGGCGGTACCCGAGGAGTACGGCGGGGGCGGGCAGCCCGACTACCGCTACAGCGCGGTACTGGCCGAGGAGTTCACCCGCGCCGGTGCCGCCGGGTTCGCCATCGGCCTGCACAACGACATCATCGGCCCGTACCTCACCTCGCTCGCCACCGACGAGCAGAAGCGCCGCTGGCTGCCCGGCTTCTGCAACGGAGAGCTCATCACCGCCATCGCCATGACCGAGCCCGGTGCCGGCTCCGACCTCCAGGGCATCCGCACCAACGCGGAGGACGCCGGCGACCACTGGATCCTCAACGGTTCCAAGACCTTCATCTCCAACGGGATCCTCGCCGACCTCGTCGTCGTGGTGGCGAAGACGACGCCCGAGGGCGGGGCGCACGGCCTGAGCCTGCTGGTCGTCGAGCGCGGCATGGCCGGTTTCGAGCGCGGTCGCAACCTCGACAAGATCGGCCAGAAGTCCCAGGACACCGCCGAGCTGTTCTTCGACGACGTACGGGTGCCCAAGGAGAACCTGCTCGGCGAGCTCAACGGCGCCTTCGTCCACCTGATGACCAACCTCGCGCAGGAACGCCTGGGCATAGCCGTCGCCGGGATCGCCGCCGCGGAGCACCTGCTGGAGATCACCACCGCGTACGTCAAGGAGCGCGAGGCCTTCGGGCGGCCGCTGGCGAAGCTCCAGCACATCCGCTTCGAGATCGCCGAGATGGCCACCGAGTGCGCCGTCACCCGCGCCTTCCTCGACCGCTGCATCGCCGACCACGCGGAGGGCACGCTCGACGGCGTGCACGCCTCGATGGCCAAGTGGTGGGCCACCGAACTCCAGAAGCGCGTCGCCGACCGCTGCCTCCAACTCCACGGCGGATACGGCTACATGACCGAGTACCGCGTCGCCAAGGCCTTCACCGACGGCCGCATCCAGACCATCTACGGCGGGACGACCGAGATCATGAAGGAGATCATCGGCCGCTCCCTGCTCGCCTGAACCCTCGTTGCTGCGCATTCCCGGGGGGCAACCCCCGGACCCCCGGCCTGATGAGAGAGGCTTACCAGTGAGTACCGAAGCATTTGTCTACGACGCGATCCGCACCCCGCGCGGACGCGGCAAGGCCAATGGCGCCCTGCACGGCACCAAGCCGATCGACCTCGTCGTCGGCCTCATCCACGAGATCCGGAACCGCTACCCGGACCTCGACCCGGCGGCGATCGACGACATCGTGCTCGGCGTCGTCGGCCCGGTCGGCGACCAGGGGTCCGACATCGCCCGGATCGCCGCCATCGCGGCCGGGCTGCCCGACACGGTCGCGGGCGTCCAGGAGAACCGCTTCTGTGCCTCCGGCCTGGAGGCCGTCAACCTGGCCGCGGCGAAGGTCCGTTCCGGCTGGGAGGACCTGGTGCTCGCGGGCGGTGTCGAGTCGATGTCGCGGGTGCCGATGGCCTCGGACGGCGGTGCCTGGTTCGCCGACCCGATGACCAACTTCGACACCGGCTTCGTACCGCAGGGCATCGGTGCCGACCTGATCGCCACCGTCGAGGGCTTCTCCCGGCGCGACGTCGACGAGTACGCGGCCCTGTCCCAGGAGCGCGCCGCCGCGGCCTGGAAGGACGGCCGTTTCGACCGGTCCGTCGTGCCCGTCAAGGACCGCTCGGGGCTCGTCGTCCTCGACCACGACGAGCACCTGCGCCCCGGCACCACCGCCGACTCCCTCGCCAAGCTGAAGCCGTCGTTCGCGGACATCGGCGAGCTCGGCGGCTTCGACGCCGTCGCGCTACAGAAGTACCACTGGGTCGAGAAGATCGACCATGTGCACCACGCGGGCAACTCCTCCGGCATCGTCGACGGCGCCTCGCTCGTGGCGATCGGCTCCAAGGCCGTGGGGGAGCGGTACGGGCTGCGCCCCCGCGCACGGATCATCTCCGCGGCCGTCTCCGGCTCCGAGCCCACGATCATGCTCACCGGCCCCGCGCCCGCGACCCGCAAGGCCCTCGCCAAGGCCGGGCTGACCATCGACGACATCGACCTCGTCGAGATCAACGAGGCCTTCGCCGCGGTCGTCCTGCGCTTCGTCCGGGACATGGGCCTGTCGCTCGACAAGGTCAACGTCAACGGCGGCGCCATCGCCCTCGGCCACCCGCTCGGCGCGACCGGCGCGATGATCCTCGGCACGCTCGTCGACGAGCTGGAGCGCCAGGACAAGCGCTACGGCCTGGCCACGCTGTGCGTCGGCGGCGGCATGGGCATCGCCACCATCGTCGAACGCCTGTAACCCAGCGGCCCACCAGACTTCTACGGAGAACCCGCCATGACCGAGAGCACCACCATCCGCTGGGAGCAGGACGAGACCGGCATCGTCACGCTCGTCCTCGACGACCCCAACCAGTCCGCGAACACCATGAACCAGGCGTTCAAGGAGTCCATCGCGGCGATCGCCGACCGCGCGGAGGCCGAGCAGGACGCCATCCGCGGCATCATCTACACCTCCGCGAAGAAGACTTTCTTCGCCGGCGGCGACCTGAAGGACATGATCAAGGCCGGCCCCGAGGACGCCCAGCAGGTGTTCGAGACGGGCACCGGAATCAAGAGCTCCCTGCGCCGCATCGAGACCCTGGGCAAGCCGGTCGTCGCGGCCATCAACGGCGCGGCGCTCGGCGGCGGTTACGAGATCGCGCTGGCCAGCCACCACCGCATCGCGCTCGACGCCCCGGGCTCCAAGATCGGCCTGCCCGAGGTCACCCTCGGCCTGCTCCCGGCCGGTGGCGGCGTGACCCGAACGGTCCGGCTGATGGGCATCACGGACGCCCTGCTGAAGGTGCTCCTCCAGGGCACCCAGTACTCCCCGCAGCGCGCGCTGGAGAACGGCCTGGTCCACGAAGTCGCCGCCACTCCCGAGGAGATGCTGGCCAAGGCGCGCGCCTTCATCGACGCGCACCCGGAGTCCCAGCAGCCCTGGGACGTGCCCGGTTACAAGATCCCCGGCGGCACCCCGGCGAACCCGAAGTTCGCCGCCAACCTCCCCGCCTTCCCGGCCAACCTCAAGAAGCAGACCAACGGTGCGCTGTACCCGGCCCCGCGCAACATCCTCGCCGCGGCCGTCGAGGGCTCCCAGGTCGACTTCGAGACGGCACTGACCATCGAGGCCCGGTACTTCACGGAGCTGGTCACCGGCCAGATCTCCAAGAACATGATCCAGGCCTTCTTCTTCGACCTCAACGCCGTCAACTCCGGCGCCAACCGGCCCAAGGGCATCGAGCCGCGCACGGTGCGCAAGGTCGCCGTCCTGGGCGCCGGCATGATGGGCGCCGGCATCGCCTACTCGTGCGCCCTCGCCGGCATGGAGGTCGTCCTCAAGGACGTGTCCCCGGAGGCCGCCGCCAAGGGCAAGGGCTACTCCGAGAAGCTGTGCGCCAAGGCCGTCGCCAGGGGACGCACCACCCAGGAGAAGGCGGACGCGCTGCTGGCCCGCATCACACCGACCGCCGAGCCGGCGGACCTCGCGGGCTGTGACGCCGTCATCGAGGCGGTCTTCGAGGACGTCGCCCTCAAGCACAAGGTGTTCAAGGAGATCCAGCACATCGTGGCGCCGGACGCGCTGCTGTGCTCCAACACCTCCACCCTGCCGATCACGCTGCTGGCCGAGGGCGTCGAGCGCGACCAGGACTTCATCGGGCTGCACTTCTTCTCCCCGGTCGACAAGATGCCGCTGGTGGAGATCATCAAGGGCGAGCGGACCGGCGACGAGGCGCTGGCCCGCGCCTTCGACCTGGTCCGCCAGATCAAGAAGACCCCGATCGTGGTGAACGACTCGCGTGGCTTCTTCACCTCCCGCGTCATCGGCCAGTTCATCAACGAGGGCGTGGCGATGATCGGCGAGGGTCTCGACCCGGTCTCCGTGGAGCAGGCCGCCGCCCAGGCCGGCTACCCGGCGAAGGTGCTCTCGCTGATGGACGAGCTGACCCTCACCCTGCCGCGCAAGATCCGTGAGGAGACCAGGCGGGCGGTCGAGGAGTCCGGCGGCACCTGGCAGCCGCACCCGGCCGACCAGGTCATCGACCGGATGGTCGACGAGTTCGGGCGCCCCGGCCGCAGCGGTGGCGCCGGCTTCTACGAGTACGGCGAGGACGGCAAGCGCACCGGCCTGTGGCCGGGGCTGCGCGAGCACTTCGCCACGGAGGGGGCCGGCATCCCGTTCCGGGACATGCAGGAGCGGATGCTCTTCTCCGAGGCGCTGGACACCGTCCGCTGCTTCGAGGAGGGCGTGCTCACCTCTGTCGCCGACGCCAACATCGGCTCGATCTTCGGCATCGGCTTCCCGGGCTGGACCGGCGGCGTGATCCAGTACATCAACGGATACCAGGGTGGGCCGGGTCGCGAGGAGCTCGTCGGCCTGCCCGGATTCGTGGCCCGCGCCCGCGAGCTGCGAGCGGCCTACGGCGACCGGTTCGCGCCGCCCGCGCTGCTGGTCGACAAGGCCGAGAAGGGCGAGAAGTTCAGCGACTGACCGGGTACGGGGCGGGCCGAGGTGGCCCGCCCCGTCACTCCTGTCCGGCGGTGTCCCTGCGGCCGGGTTCGCCTTCCTTGCCGAACCACTCCCGCAGCTCCTGCTTCATCGACCGCTGGAACGCGGTGACCAGCGCCTGCACCACCATCGGCTGCATATGGGCCGAGAGCGACTTCATCCGCGCCATCTCCTCCGCGTCCGGCGCGCCTTCCCGGTACGGCTCCCATACCTCGTCCCTGAAGAGCCGGCTGAGCTCACGTGCCGCCGAGCGGGTGTGCTCGATGACGACGGTGCGCGCCGCAAGGATCGTCTCCAGGGCGATCGGCACGTCCAGCAACCGGGTGCCCAGGTGCAGCAGCCCGGGGTCGACCCGGAACACCTGTGGATCCTCGGTGCGGACGAGCACGCTCATGGCCGCGAGCCGGTCCAGATCCTCCTCGGTCAACTCCCGGCCGATCCGCCGTTCCAGCTGGTCGCGGGTGGCGTCCTCCGCCGTATCCGGTATCCAACTCGCCACCAGGGCACGGTGGATGGCCAGGTCCTGGGCGCTCAGGTCGGGCGGCAGCTGCTCCAGATAGCGTTCGATCGCGGAGAGCGTGAGCCCCTGGTGCTGGAGCTCCTCGATGAGCGCCAGCCGTGACAGGTGATCCGGTCCGTAACGGCCGACCCGGCGCGGACCGATCTCCGGTGGCGGCAGCAGACCGCGGGTGCTGTAGAAGCGGATGGTGCGGACCGTGACGCCGGCGCGGGCGGCCAGTTCGTCGACGGTCAGACCGGTGGCGGACTCCCTCATGTTCAACAGTATTGCTGTCTCACCACTCTTGTGAAACATCCTCGGCATGTGCCGTGGCGAGATCGTGTCGCCGGCCGGCGTACGAGGAGCGCGAGGCTCCGGGGGGACCGGGTGAGGGGCGCCCGCGGGTCGACGGACCGGTGGAGCCGGCGACCGTCGCCGGTGTCTGGTTTCGTGGAAGTGAAGGTCAATCGGGCCGTCGAGGCGATGAATGTGCGCCTGAGTCACAGAGAACAGGCCAAGAAGTTCTGGGTGTCCGCGAGGAATGGGAACCGGAAACGGGCGAATTTGCGGCGTCCGTCAAATTGCTTCGCCAGGTATTTCGCGACAAATTCGGACAAATATTGGATGTCCTGTACACGCTGTGATCTTGCCCACAGACGGAGGGGCACTCTTCGGGGAAGGTGTGCCGTCGGCCGCCCGCGCGATCCGCGGGGTTCCGGCCACCGCTCTATCGCTTGCCTCAGCGCAAGTGCCTGCCCGAAAGCGAGAAGCACCAGCAGTGAGCACGGAAACCGTCACCGAGACAGCCCACAGGTCACCTGGCGGGGGGAGCGGCGCGCAGCAGGATGCGGGCGACGCGGGCTACAGCAAGGGCCTCAAGGGCCGGCACATCAACATGATCGCCATCGGTGGGGCGATCGGCACCGGCCTGTTCCTGGGCGCCGGCGGCCGGCTGCACTCCGCCGGCCCTGCTCTGGCCGTCGCCTACACCGTCTGCGGCATCTTCGCCTTCTTCGTCGTACGAGCCCTGGGCGAGCTGGTGCTGCACCGCCCGTCGTCCGGTTCGTTCGTCTCCTACGCCCGGGAGTTCCTGGGGGAGAAGGGCGCCTACGTCGCCGGCTGGATGTACGTCGTCAACTGGTCGACGACCGGTATCGCCGACATCACCGCGATCGCCCTCTACACGCACTACTGGAGCCTGTTCACCGACGTCCCGCAGTGGGTGATGGCCCTGATCGCACTGGCGGTCGTGCTGACGGTGAACCTGATCTCCGTGAAGATCTTCGGTGAGCTGGAGTTCTGGTTCGCGATCATCAAGGTCGCCGCGCTGGTCGTCTTCATGTTCATCGGCATCTTCCTGCTGGCCACCCAGCACCCGGTCGCCGGCCATGCGCCGGGTCTGAACCTGATCACCGACAACGGAGGCCTCTTCCCGACCGGCCTGCTGCCCGTCGTGATCGTGCTCCAGGGTGTGGTCTTCGCCTACTCCGCGGTCGAGCTGGTCGGTGTCACCGCAGGTGAGACCGGTGAGCCGCAGAAGGTCGTGCCGAAGGCCGTGAACTCCATCATGTGGCGGGTGGGCGTGTTCTACGTCGGCTCGGTCGTCCTGCTCGCGATGCTGATGCCGTGGAAGGAGTACACCGGCGACGAGAGCCCCTTCGTCACGGTGCTGTCCCACGTCGGTGTCCCGGCTGCGGGCGACGTGATGAACCTCGTCGTGCTGACCGCGGCGATGTCCAGCCTGAACTCCGGGCTCTACTCGACCGGCCGGATCCTGCGTTCCATGTCGATGGCCGGCTCCGCACCGAAGTTCGCCGGCCGGATGAACCGCAACCAGGTGCCGTACGGCGGCATCATGCTCACCTCCTCGGTGTGCGTGCTCGGCGTCGGGCTCAACTACGTCATGCCGGGCCAGGCGTTCGAGATCGTGCTGAACATCGCGGCGTTGGGCATCATCAGCACCTGGTGCACGATCATGGTCTGCCACATGGTGTTCGTGCGTCGCTCCAAGGCCGGTCTGGTCGAGCGTCCGCGCTTCCGGCTGCCGGGCACCCCGGTCACCGATATCGCCACGATCGCCTTCCTGCTCGGCGTCATCGTCCTGATGTGGTTCGACGACGGCGTCGGCCGGCAGACCGTGATGCTGATCCCGGTCCTGGCCGCGGCGCTGGTCGCCGGCTGGTTCGCGGTCCGCGGCCGGGTGGCCCGGATCGCCGAGGAGCGGGAGCTGGCGCAGTAGCCACTACGCAGTAGAGCCACCTGTAGCAGGTCAGGGCGGTCGCGGAAGCCGGGAGGCGTCCGCGACCGCCCTTGCGCTGTGACGGACCGGTCGATTGTCAGTGGTCCCCCGTACCGTGGAGACATGACTGAGAAGACGGGGATCTCATACGTCAAGGGGGACGCCACGGCGCCGCAGGGCAAGGGCGTCAAGGTGATCGCGCATATCTGCAACGACCTCGGGGGCTGGGGCAAGGGCTTCGTGCTCGCGCTCTCCCGCCGCTGGCCGGAGCCGGAGGCCGCGTACCGGAAGTGGCACCGCGAGCGCGCGCGGAACGACTTCGGGTTGGGCGCGGCCCAGTTCGTCCAGGTCGGTGACCGGCTCTGGGTGGCCAATGTCGTCGGCCAGCGGGGGACGAGGACGGGCAGCAAGGGGGTGCCGGTGCGGTACGAGGCCATCGACGCGGGGCTCGCCCGGGTCGCCACCAAGGCCGAGGAGCTCGGGGCGTCGGTCCACATGCCCCGGATCGGCTGCGGGCTGGCGGGCGGGAAGTGGTCCCGGGTGGAGCCGCTGATATCCGAACGACTCACCCGGCGGGGCATACCGGTGACGGTCTACGACCACTGAACTCCGCACCCGCCGGCCCGCGGGACGGCCGAGGGCTCAGCCGCCGATCACCGGATAGTGATCGGAGAGGTTGGTGTAGGTGTAGTCCTTGCCCCAGCTGGAGACGGTCCAGGGCGCCGACTCTTCCTTGACCACCTCGTTCTGCCAACCGGCGGGCCGGGCATGGCCGTTGCGGTGCAGGACGTAGTCCAGGTCCTCGCGGGGGTCGGTCGGGTAGCGGTACTTCGCGATGGAGTTGTCCTGGGTGTCGAAGGAGTACGGGTGGCCGGTACGGCTGTCGGCGGGGGCCAGGTCGGCGTTGCTGAGGAGGGCGTCGTACTCGGCGCTGTGTGAGTCGATGTTCAGGTCGCCGGCGACCATCACCTCTTCGTCCGCCGGGATGTTCTTGGCGTCGAGGAAGGCGTCCACCTCCTTGAGCTGCTTGGCGCGGTCCGCGGCCGCCTCGCCCGCCTTACAGCCCGAGTCGGTGGACTGGGTGTGGGTGCCGACGATGTGCACCCTTGTGCCGTTGACGTCCAACACCGCATAGACGAAGCCCTTGTTGGCGAAGGAGTCCGAACCACAGGCGTCCTTGTAGACGTACTGCTCCTTGCGCAGGATCGGCCACTTGCTCAGCAGCGTCACACCGCCGTCCTCCGGGGTGACGGCGGAGTAGGCGCCGCCAGTGGCGTCCCAGCCGTCCTTGCTCCGCCCGACTACCGGGGTCTGGTGGGGGTACTGCGCGGAAGCACGGGACTTCAGGGCGTCGGAGGAGGAGTTGTCGAACGCTTCCTGGAGCACGACCACGTCGTTGCCCTGGAAGAAGTCCGCGGCCGCTATCGCCTGCGCGCGGTGGTCCTGGCCCCAGTTGGGATAGAGGTTCTTGCTCATGAGGAAGGTGTTGTAGGTGAGCACCTTCAGGTGAGGGGCGGTGGCGGCCGATGCCGTGGGGGATGCGACGGTGACGGCGACGGCGGCCAGGGCGACGGCGGTCGCCGCGGCCCGGGAAGTGCGCAGCGCTCGGTGCGACACGGGAACTCCCTTTGGGGGGTGGGGGATTGCTCCGGCGCCGCATATCCAACCAGCTGGGGTTACTTCGAAGTAACCATCCGGGTGTGAAGAGATTGAGAGGAGGGGGATTTACGGGTCGACAGGGTGACGGGGCGAGGGTCTTGTCGGTCCCGGTGGATCGCGGCCGAGTGGTTTCCTGATGTACTGGGTCATGCGCCGCCCGGTGGGTGCGGGGTCGGCTACCCACGGGTCGCCGAATGCAGCCGTATGATGATTAATACAATGTATACGGCAAAAACTGACCCAAAACCCCCGCCGGTCGGAGGTGTGCTCTGGTCGATGGTGGGCGACATCCGCATGCTGCTGACCCTGCCGCCCGCACTGACGATGCAGGTCGCGCACCCCGCGGTGGGCGCCGGCGTGGACGACTACTCCGTCTTCCGCACCGACCCGTGGGGACGCGGCGAGCGGTCGCTGGCCTCGTTGCAACTCTGGGTGTACGGAGGCGAGGGCGCGGTCGAGGAGGGGCGCCGGCTGCGTCGGCTGCACAAGGCCATCCGGGGTACCGACGCCCACGGCCGCCCGTACCACGCGCTCACCCCCGCCTACTACGCCTGGGTGCACGCCACCGGCTACCCCGTCTTCCGGCACGCCCAGCGCTATCTCGGCCGCCCCTTCACCGAGGCGCAGGAACGCCAGCTGTACGCCGAGTGGCTCCAGGTGGGGCGCGTCCTGGGCATCCATGACCGCGATATGCCGCAGACCATCGAGGAGTTCTGGCCGTACTACCGCGCAGTCCTCGCTGAGGACCTCGAAGAGACCGTGGTGGTGGGGGAGTTGATCGCCACCGACCGGCCGCCGCCGGCCCCCGACCGCGGGCCCCGGTGGGTGCGGCTGCTGTTCCGGCTGACCTGGCCGTGGCTGGGTCCGCGGTTCGCCCGCTTCCGACGGTTCATCACGATCGGCCTGATGCCGCCGGATGCCCGGCGGGCCATCGGCCTGGAGTGGTCGGATGCCCAGGAGCGCCGGCTGCGCCGCTTCGGGTGGGTGGTCCGTACGGTCGTCCCGGCGCTTCCGGAGCGCCTGCGGTTCATGCCGATCGCCCGCCGGGCACGCCGCGCGGCGCGTGCTCGTTAGGCGGACGGGGGGCCTGCCCGTCGACCGCGTCATCGACCCGACAAGTCAACACACCCGGGTGTGACGTCCGGGCGCGCGAACGGAGCCGGGGCAGAACCCCGGCTCCGCACGGTTCCCGCCGCGCCCCCGGCCACCGGGGCACCGGTGGCCGGGCTTCCGGAACGGTGTCCGTGTACGTCGTGATCAGTGACCGTGCACGTCGTGCGTGGCCGCGATCTGCTTCCACGACTTCGGCTGGGCGACCGGTGCCTGGTGGGCGCCGAACGTCCGCTTGGCCGCGGCCGAGGCGGGCTTCGACGGCTGGAACAGCCAGGTGTCGAAGAACGCGGCCAGCCGCTTGCCGGACTTCTTCTCGGCGAACTTCACGAAGTCGGCCACCGAGGCGTTGCCGTACTTGTGCTCCGTCGGCCAGGACTTGAGGATGTCGAAGAAGACCTTGTCACCGACCTTGTTGCGGAGCGCCTGGAGGGTCAGCGCGCCACGGTCGTAGACGGCCGCGTCGAACTGCTTCTCCGCGCCCGGGTCGCCCGGCCGCACGGTCCAGAACGCGTCGTCCGCCGGGTGCTGGGAGTAGACGTAGTCCGCGAGTTCCTGGGCGGTGCCCTCGCCCTCCTTCTCCGACCACAGCCACTGGCTGTAGGCGGCGAAGCCCTCGTTGATCCAGATGTCCTTCCAGTCCTTGAGCGAGACGCTGTCGCCGTACCACTGGTGCGCCAGCTCGTGGACCACGACCGAGACGTTCGTCCCGCGGTCGAAGGCCTTCTTGCCGTAGAACGGGCGGGTCTGGGTCTCCAGCGCGTACCGGGCCGGCACGTTGGGGACGTAGCCGCCGACCGCGTTGAACGGGTAGGGCCCGAAGACGCCCTCCAGCCATTCGGTGATCTCGGTGGTGCGCTCGATGCTGGCCTTCGCCGAGCCCTCGTTGGCGCCGAGGTCCTTGCTGACGGCGTTGATCACCGGCAGGCCGTTCGCGGTGGTGTCGGTGGTGATGTCGAACTTGCCGACCGCCAGCGTCGTCAGGTACGTGGCCTGCGGCTTGTCCGAGCGCCAGTTGTAGCGCGTCCAGCCGAGCTTGGAGGACTCCGAGGCCAGCACGCCGTTGCTCAGCGCCTGGGTGCCGTCCGGGACCGCCACCGAGATGTCGTAGGTCGCCTTGTCGGTGGGGTGGTCGTTGCTCGGGAACCACCACACGGCGGAGTCCGGCTCCTGTGCCACCACCGCGCCGTCGGGCGTCCGGGCCCAGGCGGTGAAGTCGTCGATCTTCAGCTCGGACGGCTTGCCGGCATAGCGCACCACGACGCTGATCGCCGTGTCCTTCGCCAGCGGGGTGGCCGGGGTGACCTCCAGCTCGTGCTTGCCGGACGTGGCGAAGGTGGCCTTCTTGCCGTTGATCCGGATCTCGCTGACCTTGAGGCCGAAGTCCAGGTTGAATCGGGAGAGGTCCTGGGTGGTCCGGGCGGACAGCGTCGCCGTGCCCTCCAGCAGGTCGGTCTTCGGCTGGTACTTGAGCCGCAGGTCGTAGTGGGAAACGTCGTATCCGCCGTTTCCGCTCTCGGGGTAGTAGGTGTCGCCCACGCCCGGAGCGCCCGGGGTGAAGCTGGCCGCGGAAGCCGGGATCGCCAGCAGCAGGCTGAGCGCGGCCGCGCCCGGGACGAGGAGTCTGTGACGCACGAGTCCTCCAACTCGTAGGGGGATGGCTCTCCTTCGGGACCCTATGTACTGCGCGGGCCGGCGTCATGTACATGGTCCGATCTGACACATGACCGACATGAACCGCAATCCGCCCCGGCCGTCCGCCCGTCCGCTGTCGCCCCCTCCGTCACCGTGCGCACAGCCGTCGTCACATGCACCCTTACGCGGGGGAGTTGGGCCGCGCTACCGTCCGCTCGTGACGAATCCTGCGCGGCTCCCCCGCATCCCCTTCACAGCACTCGTGCTGGCGGCCGTCGCCGCCCTGCTGTCCACCCTGATCGGGCCGGCCGCCGTGCAGGCGGCGCCCAGAGCGGGCAGACACGGCGAGAGCAGACCCGTCTACGCCTACGACCGCGCGATACGCGAATCGGTCTGGGTGGACACCCGGCTCGACGGCGACGGGGACGGGCGGACCGACCGCGTCGCCGTCGACATCATGCGGCCCTCCGAACCCGCCCAGCAGGGCCGCCGAATACCCGTGATCATGGATGCCAGTCCGTACTACTCCTGCTGCGGGCGCGGCAACGAGAGCCAGAAGAAGACATACGACGCACACGGCCGGCCGATCCAGTTCCCGCTCTTCTACGACAACTACTTCGTGCCGCGGGGCTATGCGACGGCCCTCGTCGACCTGGCCGGCACCAACCGCTCCGACGGCTGTGTCGACGTCGGCGGCCGCTCGGACATCCAGTCCGCCAAGGCCGTCGTCGACTGGCTCGGCGGCCGGGGCCGCGCCTATACCGCCCGTACCGGAGGCCGACCGGTCACGGCGGACTGGTCCAACGGCAACACCGGGATGATCGGCAAGAGTTGGGACGCCACCATCGCCAACGGTGTCGCGGCCACCGGGGTCAAGGGGCTGCGGACCATCGTCCCGATCGCCGGCATCTCCTCCTGGTACGACTACTACTTCGCCAAGGGCGCCCCGCTCTACGACTCCGGTCCGGACGGGCTCGCGAACGTGGTCGACGGCCCCGAGGCGAAGAAACGTTGCGCCGCGGTGCAGAAGAAGCTCGTCGACGGTGCGCCGCGCAGCGGTGACTGGACCGGGCTGTGGACCGAGCGGGACTACGTCCGCAACGCCGGGAAGGTCCGGGCCAGCGTCTTCCTGGTGCACGGCATGCAGGACCTCAACGTCCGCACCCGGAACGCCGGCCAGTGGTGGGACGCGCTCGCCCGGCACGGCGTCCAGCGCAAGATCTGGCTCTCCCAGACCGGCCACGTCGACCCCTTCGACTTCCGGCGGAGCGCCTGGGTCACGACCCTGCACCGCTGGTTCGACCACTACTTGCTCGGCTACGACAACGGCATCGAGCGCGCCCCGATGGCCGACATCGAGCGTTCCCCGGGCACCTGGTCCACCGATCCGCAGTGGCCCGCCCCCGGCACCCGGGCCACCACGCTGCGGCCGCACACCGGCAGCGCGCCCGGCGTCGGCGTCCTCGGCACCACCAAGGCCCCGCAGGGCGCGACCGAGACCTTCACCGACGACCCGAAGCTGAGCGAGGCCGACTGGGCGGCCCGGATCGATCAACCCACCCCCGCCAAGGCCGGGTTCACCACCGGCCCGCTGCGCGCACCCCTGCGGCTCTCCGGCTCCGGCACGGTGACCGTGACCGCCACCCCGAGCACCTCGACCGCCCACCTCTCCGCCGTCCTGGTCGACCTGGGCCCCGACACCATCCGCAACTACGCGGCCGACGGGGAGGGCATCACCACCCTCGACAAGCGCACCTGTTGGGGCTCCGGCACGACGGGCGACACCGGCTGCTTCAAGGAGACCGCCGCCGACACCCAGAAGGTGGCGCACACCGTCGTCAGCCGCGGCTGGGCCGATCTCGGCAACTACGCCGACCCGCACAAGGGCCGCCCGCTCACCCCGGGCAAGCCCTACACCCTCACCCTCGACCTGGGGGCCACCGACCACATCGTCCCCGCCGGACACCGGCTCGCGCTGATCGTGGCCGGTACCGACGCCGGCCTGATCGACCCGCCCGCGTCCCGCCCGACGCTCACCCTCGACCTCTCCCGTACCTCCGCCGCACTGCCGCTGACCGGCGGCGCCCCGGCCTTCGCGCGGGCCACCGCGGGTGCGCCCCGGCGCATGGGCGACGGCACACCACTGGACGGCATCGCCCCGCCGCGCTCCCTCAGCCGGCTGCCGATGGCCCGATGACCACCGCGGGGCCGCCTCCACCGCGGCGGCCCCGCCCGACCCCCACATAACCCCCACACACCCCCACGCTCTCCCGAGGGAGGCACCTCTCGTGACACTCCTCTCCCGCCGCCCCGGACGACTCCGTTCCCTGGCGGCAGTGGCCTTCGGCCTGACCGCCACGCTCGGCGCGACCCTGACCGCCGCCCCCGCCGGCGCCGCCGGTAGCCACACCCCGCGCACCGGGTTCGAGACCAGCAACGGTGCGCGCTGGACCAGCCAGTCCGAGGAGCAGACGTTTCTGGCCGCCGTCGACCGCGCCACCCCACGCGTACGGATCGACCGGATCGGCACCACCGGGCAGGGCCGCCCCCTGCAACTCGTCCGCATCGGTGCCCCCGCCCCGCGGCGTCCCGCCGACGTCCGACGCGGCAACTCCGTCCTGCTGATCTGCACCCAGCACGGCGACGAGCCCTCCGGCCGAGAGGCCTGCCTCGCCACCATCCGCAACCTCGCCTACGCCCGGGACCGGGCGACCCGGCGTTTCCTGGAGCGCACCAGCGTGATGGTCGTCCCGACCGCCAACCCCGACGGCCGGGCCGCCGACACCCGGGGCAACGCCGAGGGGAAGGACATCAACCGCGACCACCTCGCCCTCCAGACCGTCGAGGCCCGCGCGGTGGCCGCGGTCATCCGCGACTACCGCCCCGACTCCGTCTACGACCTGCACGAGTACGACGCCACCGTCCCCTACTACACGAAGGACCTGCTGTCCCTGTGGCCGCGGAACCTGAACACCGCGGACGCGGTGCACCGCGAGGCGGGCGTGCTCTCCAAGGAATTCGTCGAACCCGCCGTCCGGGAAGCCGGATTCAGCACCGGCGTCTACGGCATCTGGACCGATCCACAGACAGGCGAGCCCGTCAAGCAGGTCGCGGGCGACGGCCAGGAGCGCATCCTCCGCAACACCGCGGGCGTCAAGGGCTCCGTGGGGCTGCTCGTCGAGACCCGGATCGACCCCCTCCCGGCCGCCGAGAAGGCCGACCCCGCTCTCAACAACCGACGCCGGGTCGACTCCCAACTGGCGGCGCTCAAGGGCATGGTGACGTTCCTCGACCGGCACCGGCAGCGCATCGAAGCGGCCACCACCGCCGCCCGGCGCGCCGGGTACGCCGACCGCGGTCCGGTCTACCTCGGCGGCGCCGACAACACACCCCCCACCGACGCACAGACCCTCTCCGACCCGCCCTGCGCCTACCGCCTGGACGCCGAGCAATTCGCCCTGGTCAAGGAGGCGTTGGCGCTGCACGGCGTGGAGTGGTGGCGGGACCCGGCCGGCGGCGCGATCGTCCCGCTGCGCCAGTCGCTGCGCAGGCTCGTTCCGCTGCTGTTGGACGAACGGGCCGGATACCACCTTGCGACGGCAACGCCGTTGGACGTCTGCCCACGCATGATGGGAGGCAAGGGCCAGGGGAAATATGGCCGAGCGGAAGGTTGATGCGTGTCGGAGACCGGCGCTGTCCGACATCGACATGGTGCCGGCGGTGATCCTGGCGCGTGCCGCTCCCGTGGAGGGCCGGCCGCCCGGCCCTCCACGGCCCGTCAGGCGGCGCCCCGGACCTCCCGGACCAGCCGCACCACCTCGTCGGCGCACCCCCACGCCACGGTCGCACCGGCTCCGCCGTGCCCGTAGTTGTGGACCCACCAGGTGCCGCCGGACAGCCGCTCCGCCGTCAGCCGCACCTCCGGCCGGGCCGGGCGCAGCCCCACTTTGTGTGCCAGGACCCGGGCCCGTGCCAGCTCCGGGTAGTGCCGGGCGCAGCGCGCCACGATCGCCTCCGCCACCGCCGGGTCGGGCTCCCGTGACCAGTCGCCCTCCCGCGCCGTACCGCCCAGCACCAGGCCGTACGGCTGCGGCAGCGCATACGTGGTGTCCGAGGCCCCCGGGGCCGCGGCCACGAACCACTCCTCGACGCCGGGGTTCTCCACGATCACCAACTGACCCTGGACCGGGTGTACGTCCGGATCGGGCACCAGCTCGCGCGCGCCCAGCCCCGAGCAGTTGACGACCACTGCCGCCACGCCGTCGGCCTGCCCCGTCGAGGTCACCGTGCGCCGTTCGACGATTCCGCCGGCCGCGGTCAACCGCCGTTCCAGATAACGGAGATGGGTCGGCATGTCCACCAGGGGCGTACGGGCCCGCCACCCCGATGCGCACCCCTCGGGGAGCTCGTCCGCCCGCGCCGGTCGGAGCCCGGGCACGGCGTCGTACCAGGCGGTGAGGTCGTCGTCCGCGGCTTCCGGGCGGGCGGCCGGCGCCTCCGCCATCGTTCCCGTCACCATCCGCACGCCCGTCCCCTCCGGATTCCGCGCCAGTTCGGCGAGCACGTGGAAGGACCGGACGGACCACCGCACCGCCCGTGCGTAGGGATGGATGCGGTACGGCCAGCACAGCCCGCCGGCCACCGCGGACGTGGTCCCGCCCGCCGCATCCCTGCTGAGCACCCGCACCCGGTGCCCGTCCTCCGCCAGCGCGACCGCCGACGTCAGACCGATCACGCCGCCGCCGATCACCCATACGTCATCTGTGTCGATCGTCATGCCGTGATGCTAGGAGTCCACCCGGCGGGGGCGTACGGGTCGTACCGAGGGGCTCCGGAAAAGGAGAGAACGCCACGGCAGGGCGCCGCCTACCATAGGGCGGCCGCGCCCGGAGCGGGTCGCGGTCATGGACGACGATGGCCCCGGCGCGCCGCCAAGCGCCGTTGACGATGCAGATGTTGCCGCAGTCCACTTCCGTCGCCTCGGGCTTCCGGAGGGCCGCCTCCGCAGCGCGATGAGTGGCCGCGAACGGGGCCAAGAACGGGCCCAAGAACGAGGTCAAGGACGGGGCCGCCCCACCGGTTCGACGCGCGGGCCCGCCATCCGCACCCGCACCCGTGGTGAACTCCGCCGCTCCCGACGCCCGCGTGCCCACGCGTGCTGGGACCACCTCTACGCCGCCCCGCTGTGGCCGCTGCACGGCGCCAACCTCGGCACCCTGTTGCGCACCTGCGACGCGGTCGGCGCCTGTATGACCGTGCCGCGGTTCTCCTGGGTGCCCGAGGCGCTGGTGGCGGGGTCGCTGGTGCTCTACCGGCTGGCCGGGTTGCTCTGAGCGTGGGTGGTCGCCGCCTCGACCGCCACTCGTGATCTTGCGGTAACCCTCCGGCAGTGAGGCGGACAAACCGGCACCTTAGGCTGGTAGCAGCACCGTCGGCCGATGTCGCCCCTCGGATTCCGCTTTTCGCCCGTCCGTACGCCGTCGTCTGAGGAGGCCCATGTTCCGCGCGCCGCGCGCCGTCCCCGCCTGGTTGGCGCACCCGTTCCGCTGGCAACGACTGCCCGTCCCCTGGGCCGCCGTCGTCAGGGGCGCGCTGTGTGCCGGGCCGCTGCTCGGCGCGGGCATCGCGACCGGCCATCCGGCGCCCGGTGTGCTGGCCGGGCTCGGCTCGATGCTCGCCGGCGTCAACGACCGCCCCGGCACCCGCCGCACCGGCATCGTCCACATCGGCCTGCCCGCCCTCGCCTCGGCGCTCGGCATGCTGATCGGCGCCTCGCTCCAGGCGGCCGGCGCGGGCTGGTGGATCGTTCCGGCGCTGTTCGCGGTCGGCTTCGTCTCCGGCGCCGGCAGCGTGGCCGGGCCGGTGCGCTCCAACGCCGGGATGCAGATGCTGGCCACCACCGTCCTCGGCGCCGGGATGCCGCTGCCTGGTGCACCCTGGGCGAAGGCCCTCTACGTCCTCGCCGGCTGCCTGTGGTTGCTCCTGCTGCGCCTCGTCCTGCGCCCACCCCGCCCCGCGGGCGGCGCGCTCAGCGGCGAGCGGGCCGCGGTCGCCACGGTCTTCGACGCCCTCGCCGACGCCCTGGGCGCCGCCGGCGGACCCGGTGCCGAGCCGGCCAGGCGCCGGCTGACCGCCGCCCTGGACCGTGCCGACGAGGCCCTGCGGCTGCGCCGGCTGACCAACCGGCTGCACCGACCGGCCCGCGCCGAGGAGCTGCTGCTGGCCGAGCGGTTCGCCGCCGCCACCGCGTTGTGCGAGGCCAGCGTGGCGCTGCTGTGGGAGGCCCGTCCGCTGCCGTCCCGGGTCGCCGACAGCCCCCGGCGGTTCGCCACGGCGCTGCGCACCGGGCAGGCCCCGGGCCGGGTGTCCGCCCCGGAGACCAGCACCGCCGCGCGCGGCGCGTTCGACCAGGCGCTGCTGGACACGGCGGTGGCCTTCGCCCGCCGGGAGCCGTCGACACGACCCGAGCCGGCGCGGACACGTGCCGCCGCGGCACGTCCGGCCGCGGAATCCGGTCCGCTGCCCGCCCTCCGTCGGGCGCTGCGCATCGCCGCCGGACGAGCCCGGCCCGGGCGCGGCCTCTTCGAACCCGCCGGACGGGACTACGGCCTCCGCGTCGCCGTCTGCATCGCCGCCAGCGCCGCGGTGGCCCTGCTGCTGCGCGCCGACCACTGGTACTGGCTCCCGGCCACCGCCACCTTCCTCGTCAAGCCGGACCTGGGCCCGCTCTTCTCCCGTACGGTCAACCGCTTCGCCGGGACCGTGGCCGGTGTGCTGGTCTTCGCCGGTGCGGGGCTCCTGCTCACGGGGGCGTGGTGGCCCGCGTTGGTCGCCGGCGCGGGCGGTGCGCTGCTGCCGTTCGCCACCCGCCACTTCGCCCTCCAGACCGTGGCGATCACCCTTATGGTGCTGTCGTTCGTGCACGTCAGCGGGGATCCGCAGGCGGCCGCCGAGCGGATCGTCGACACCTCCATCGCCTGCGGCATCGTGCTCGTCGTCGGGCACCTGCCGCGGCTCGCGAACCCGCGTCGCCGGGTCGGGCAACGCGTCACCGCGGCGCTGCGCGCCACCGAGCGGTTCCTACGGCACGTACTGGAGTCGGACCCCGGCCAGGACCCCGCCCAGCGGCTCGCGCTGCGCCGCGCCGCCTACCGGGCACTGGGCGAGGCCAGGACGGCGGCGGAGACCGCAGCGGCCGAACTCCTCGCCGCCCGGAACCGCAACCCCGACTGGCTGACCGTGGTGACCGCCGCCGAACGCATCATGGACGCCGCGACCGCCTGCGCCGTACGCCTCGACCACGGCGCCCACCGCCCGGAAACCGCCGAGTCCGAGCGGCTGTGCCGGGCCCTCTCCGCGATGGCCGACGCCCTCGACGCCCCGCGCCGCCGACGGGACACCACCCTCCCGGACCCCGATCTCCCGCCGTTCCCGGACTGCGCCACGCTCACCGACGTGGCGGCCGAACTGGAGCGCATCCGCGGATTCGCCGGGGCGAGCTGATCAGTGGCGCGGGCCGGCCGCCCCCCCCGCGGCGATCCGGGCCGCAGCCCGGCGGATGCCGGATACGACCACGGGCCCGAACTCGCCGCCAAGGACGTGCACATGTGCAGCGTCGGTACGGCGTGGATCACCGACGGGAGTCTCGGCACGGGGTGGATCACCGACGGGAGTCCGCGGCCGGCTCCGCTCCGACGGCCCGGTCCGCCCGGCGACGCGAGACCCCGTGCGCCGTCCCTCCGATCAGCAGGGCGAGAGCCACCAGCAGCGCGCTGACCCACACCGGCGCGCGGTAGCCGACGCCGGCGGCCAGCACGCTCCCGCCCAGCCAGGGGCCGAGCGCAGCCCCGACGTTCAGCGCGGCCGTGGCGAACCCGCCGGCCAGGGTCGGGGCCCCGGTCGCCGCGTAGAGCGCCTGGGAGACGAGGGTGGAGCCCACCGCGAACGACAGGGCTCCCTGGACCAGGACGAGCACCACGGCCACCGCCGGACAACCGGCCGTCAGGGCCAGGACGGACCAGCCGAGGCACAGGACCGTCCCGCCGGCCGTCAGGAGCGGTACCGGCCGGGTGTCGGCCAGCCGCCCGCCGACGCTCACACCGACGAACGAACCCAGGCCGAAGAGCGCCAGCACGGCCGGCACCCATCCGGGGCCGACGCCGGTGACGCCGGTGACCAGGAGCGCGAGGTAGGTGAATGTGCAGAAGGTCGCCCCGTTCACCAGGGCACCCAGGAGCAGGGCCACCAGCAGCCGCGGGCGGCGCAGCGCACGGAGCTCCGCGCGTGCCCCCGGCCCACCGCGGCCGGCCGCCGCCCCGTCACTTCCCGCGCTGCCTCCGACGGAGGCCCGGTGGCTGCTGTCTCCGACGGCGTCCCGGTGGCGTGCGGCCGGCACCGACCGCACGATCGCCAGGACGGCCGGCATGGAAACCAGGGCCACCGCCCAGAACGCGGAGCGCCAGCCCCACAGTTCGCCGAGCAGGGCGCCCGCGGGCACCCCGACGACGCAGGCCATGGTGGTGCCGCCCAGCAGGACGGAGGTGGCACGGCCCTTGGCGTTCGGGGCGACCGCGGCGGTGGCGGTGGCCAGGGCCACGGCCAGGAACCCCGCGTTGGCCAGCGCCGCGAGCACCCGGGTGGCCAGCAACACCCCGTAGCTGGTGGTGAGCGCACCAAGCACATGGACCAGTAGGAACGCGATCAGGAAGGTCAACAGCGCACGCCGGCGCGGCCAGTGCAGGCTCAGCAACGCCATCAGCGGCGCGCCGACGATCATTCCGAGGGCGAAGGCCGAGGTCAGTGAGCCTGCGGCCGAGACCGAGACATGCAGATCGGTGGCGATGTCCGGCAACAGGCCGGAGAGCATGAACTCGGAGGTGCCTTGGGCGAAGACCGCCAGTCCGAGCAGATAGAGGAAGAAGGGCACAGCAATACTCCGCAACCGCAGGGTGGATCGACAGGGTGCGGCGGCAGCCACGCAGCCTCTCTCGGGCCATGACGTCATCGCAGAACGACCGGAGGATCGGACGCCCCGACGACTGACCAAACGGACCGACCGGAGCATTCCGACTGACCGGAGCACCCCGACCGACCGGAGCGACCGGTGCGGACATCCGGCTGGAGGAGGGCGACGCGGCTACCGCGCAAACGACCTGGGCGTCCTGGAACGGAAGCGGCGCATGCCTCAAGTCGGGACATGCCTCAGGTCGGGAAGAGCCCGTACCACGGCGATCCGATGGCGGGGGAGCGCAGCCCGGCGTGCGGCGCGACGAGGCGGCGCTATGGCGGGACGACGCAAGGAGCCACCGGACGACCGGTGGCTAGCGTCTTGACGCCTCGGGGCTGGACATGGCCGCAGGCTAACCGCGCCCGGCGGGTCCCGTCCAGGCAATTACGGCACCATCCGGAGAGGGACGGCCTGCGGGGCGCCTCACCCCAGAGGCGCCCCTCGGCGGTGACGTCACTGGCGGGACGCCACCGCAAGACCCCCAACTGCCGGGTCCTCAACTCCCCTTCCTCACCGCCGGGGTATCAACGCGAACACCTCGATCCAGAACCGCTGGGCATCCCTCGCTGCGCCCACCAGGTACGTGGACCGCAGCTTCGGCGGGAGCAGCGCGACCAGTCGGGCCACCTCGTCCCGGTGCTTCTCCAGCTGGGACAACTCCGCGTTCGCCAGCACCTGATGGACCAGGTCGGTGTCGTTCGCCCCCTCGCTGGAAGCGCTCGCCGCCTTCCGCAGCCGGGCCTCCCAGGCGTCCACCTCCCGGGCCAGCTCCCGCAGGCCGGTGACCGGGCGGTCACCGAGGCGGTCGACGAGGGCGGTCAGCGGTACCGGGGCGTACTCGCCGTCACCGAGGTAGACCGTGCCCATCTCCAGCGGCAGCCCGCGCTGGTGGAGCTTGATCAGCCGCTCCAGGGTGCGCTTGGTGATCCACGCCCGACCGTCCTCGTCGATGTCGTGCTTCCACCACTCCAGCACCGTCTCGGCGACGGCACCGTACTTCGCGATCAGCCACTCGTTGGCCGGGATGTCGCCCGGCTCGACCGTCAGCGAGGCGGTGAAACGGGTGGCCTGTGCGATGTTGTTCCGGGCGACCAGGAGCTTGCGTCCCAGGTGGTACGGCGGATTCTGCACCGCTATCTGGGCCCGCAGGTTCTCGATCCGACGCCCGGCCAGCGACCACTCCTGAGTGATCTCCATCAGCTTGGCGAACGCGGCCTTGTCCTTGGGGCGGTTGTACTCGTCCCAGACGATCGCCTTGGGCTCCGGGCCCAGGAACGGCGCGGCGAGGAGGTTCTCCAACGAGCCGTCGGCGGTGGGGATCGGTGCGCAGAGGTCCTCGACATTGGTCACCGGCAGGGAGAAGTACAGCGGTTCGCGCCCGCCCAGGCCCGCTCGGACGGTCTCGCGCACCAGCTCCGTCTTGCCGCACCCGGGCGGCCCCTGGAGCAGCACCGACCAGCGGTTGCGCAGTGCGGCACGGACCACCGCGCGCACCGGGTCCGGAATGGTGGCCGGGTTGTCGACCCCCACCGCCGCCGCGATCCGGTCCAGCACCTCGGTCGTACGGTCCTTGCCCGGCGTGCCGTCGGCCTTCCGCTCGACCAGCCGCAGCCGCTCGCCGTTGACCAGCGGCAGCCCCCAGCGCAGCGGGAAGCCCTCACGGGCATTGGCCAGAATATGGTCGACGGTGCGCGGCGAGAGCAGCTCGCGCAGCGCCGGCCCGAGGGCGGCCCAGGCCGTGAACACCTCGCGCAGATTCCAGTTGTGGTACTTCGCCGCGAGCTGATGGCGCCAGGAGGTGTCGTTGGCGGTGATCTTGATCGTCACCATGCGGTCCAGGACGGCCAGGTCGCTGCGCCGGGCCGCCGTCTCGGCCAGCGATTCGTTGTCCGTCAGGAAGACACCGATGCAGCCCAACTCCCGCAGGTCGTACTCGCCCAGGGTCCAGTTGCAGGCGATCTGCATCAACTGCGACTGGATCGTCGCCCCGGCCTGGAGCGAGTCGTCGATCAGCAGCACGAACGGCTTACCGGGGCGCAGCTGGCTCATCACCAACTGCCGCAGCACCAGTTCGCCGGTCCTGGCGTCCCGCACCGGGGCGTTGGCGAGCAGATCGTCCGGGGTGAGGTTGGCGGCCGGCACGAAGACCAGCTCGGCGTCCGGATGGGCCTTGGGCAGATGGGAGAAGAAGGTGGCGGTCTTGCCGATGCCGTGCTCGCCGAAGATCTGGCCGGTCTGGCCCATGTCGATCATCGCGTCGATGAACGACTCCAACCGGGACACGCCCGTCCAGCCCTCGGGGGGCTCGGGGTATGTGGCGGTCGGCCGCCAGCCCGCGGGCCGGGCCGGGGCCGCGGCCGCGCGCGCCGCGCCGGCGGTCGGCATCGTGATCGGCGTGGTCGTGCTCATCGGTCTCCTGTCGTCACACGGTGGCAGGCCATCGGCGGGGTGTGGTGGTCGGGCCAGTCGTCGCCGCCCGGCGTGATCAGCCAGATCCACTTGTCCGGTTCGGCGGGGGTGATGTGCGGGGCGTAGCCGTCGGTGAGGACCACCACGGCGTCCGGGACCTCCTCGAAGCAGCGACCGTCGACCGCCGTCCGGCCCTCGACGTAGTCGACCACCGCCTGGAAGCTGGTGCCCCCGCCGCCGTACACCCGCTCGCCGGGCCGGAACGGCATCACCACCCCGTCGAACGACAGCCAGTGGGCGGACACCCCGTCGATCGCGCCCACCAGCTCCGTCAGCCACGTCACCACCCCGTCGGGCATCGAGCCCGAGGTGTCGTACGCGATCACCAGGTTCTTCTCCCGCACCGGGCCGCGCCGCGACAGCATCGGATCGTGCCCCAGCGCCGCCAGCAGGGCGCCGCGCTTCTTCGGATAGACCAGCCGCTCGCCCTCGTGCAGCTTCGAGCCGAGGACATCGACCAGCCAGCGCTGCCACCAGTCGACCTTCGCCGTCCGCGGGGTCTCGCCACGCAGCGCCCCCGCGCCCAGCCGCCCCCAGACCCGGCTCGCCCGCTCCGAGGTGCCGTCCGTACGGTCCAGCAGGTCAAGCAACTCCCGCTCCGCGCCCGGATGTCCGCGCCGGGCGGCGAGCAGGGAATTGAGCAGCGCGGAGGAGACCAGCTCGTCGACGGTGTCCTGGTCGCCGCCCGCCGTGCCCGGATCCACGAGGTGGACACAGGACACCGCCGGCACCGGCGGCTGCCGCATCCGCTTCAACTCCGAGAAGACCGTCATGTCGGTCTCCACGAAGTCGTCGTAGCCGAGCGGATCGAGGCCCTGGGAGGTCAGATCGGCGACGTAGTCCCGGTGGACCTCGCGCGGGTCGACCCCCGTGGGGCTGCCGTCGATCAGCGGCAGCTCCTTACGGCCGAGCCGCACCAGCGCGACGTGGTTGATGGCGACCTCGGCCGCGAGGGTGAAGACCGGATCCTCGCGCAGCTCGGGATCGGCGAAGAGATGACGGTGCACCAGATGCCGCGCCTCGTGGAAGAGGACGAACTTGACGCCCTCCAGGCCGAGTCGGGCGAAGAACTCCGGGTTGTAGAGCAGCGGGCAGCTGCCGTCCCCGGAGGCCACCACGGCGGCGGTCGCCACGGCCGTCGTCGCTATCTGCTGGTGGCACTTGGCGTAGATCCAGGACGCCACCACGGAGTCCGTCAGCCCGAAGTCCAGCAGCGCGGCCTCCTTCAGCCGCCGCGCCTCCTCCACCACCGCCGGATCCGCCGGCCGCCAGCGCTCCAGCGCCCGCCGGTCGACGACGTCGACCACCGGGCGGTGCCCCGCCGTCCGCATGCCGTACGCCATGCCCAACCCCCGTTCTCAGCTGCTCCCATTCGTACCAGGAGCCACTGACAACGGAGCCTCGCGGCGGTCCGTCGGGCAGGGGACAGGGGGTGGGCCAGCCGGCGGCAACAGCGGCGACGGCGGCCCGCGTCGGCCGCCGTCGCCACCCGTCCGTCAGCGGCCGCCCCGCTCCTTGCCCAACAGCCCGGCCCGGCGCAGCGCGTCCGCCATGGCGCCGTTCGCCGGTCCGGCATCGCGGCTGCCCCGCTGATCGCCCCGCTGGCCGCCGCCCTGCCGCTGCCGCGGTGCACCGCCGCGGCCGCCGTCGCGCGGCCCGCGGCCGCCGCCCGCACCGCCGCGCCGCTCGCCACCGCCCACCGGAGCGGCCTTGCCGTGCTCGTCGTCCAGCCGCAGCGTCAGCGAGATCCGCTTCCGCGGAATGTCGACGTCGAGCACCTTGACCCGCACGATGTCGCCCGGCTTCACCACGTCCCGCGGGTCCTTGACGAAGCTCCTCGACATCGCCGAGACATGGACCAGACCGTCCTGATGGACACCGACGTCCACGAACGCCCCGAAGGCGGCGACATTGGTCACCACGCCCTCCAGGAGCATCCCCGGCTGGAGGTCGCCGATCTTCTCCACGCCCTCCTTGAAGGTCGCGGTCCTGAACTCGGGCCGGGGGTCGCGGCCCGGCTTCTCCAGCTCCTGGAGGATGTCGGTCACGGTCGGCAGACCGAAGGAGTCATCGACGAAATCGGCGGCCTTCAGGGTGTGCAGCACCGACGTGTTGCCGATCAGCGAGCCCACCTCGGCGCCCGCCGCCCGCACCATCCGGCGCACCACCGGGTACGCCTCAGGGTGCACGCTGGAGGCGTCCAGCGGGTCGTCGCCGCCCCGGATCCGCAGGAAGCCCGCGCACTGCTCGTAGGCCTTCGGGCCGAGCCGCGACACGTCCTTGAGGGCCTTGCGGGAGCGGAACGGGCCGTTCTGGTCCCGGTGCGCGACGATGTTCTCGGCCAGGCCCGAGCCGATGCCGGACACCCGCGAAAGCAGCGGCGCGGACGCGGTGTTGACGTCCACGCCGACGCCGTTCACGCAGTCCTCGACCACCGCGTCCAAGGAGCGCGACAGCTTCACCTCGGACAGGTCGTGCTGGTACTGGCCGACGCCGATCGACTTGGGATCGATCTTGACGAGTTCGGCGAGCGGGTCCTGGAGGCGGCGGGCGATGGACACCGCACCGCGCAGCGAGACGTCCAGGTCCGGCAGTTCCTGCGAGGCGAACGCGGAGGCGGAGTACACCGAGGCGCCCGCCTCGGACACCATCACCTTCGTCAGCTTCAGCTCCGGCTGCGCGGCGATCAGGTCGACCGCCAGCTTGTCGGTCTCCCGGGAGGCGGTGCCGTTGCCGATCGCGATCAGTTCGACGTCGTGCTCACGGGCCAGCTTCGCCAACGTGGCCAGTGCGGCGTCCCACTTCTGCTGCGGCACATGGGGGTAGATGGTCTCCGTCGCGGCCACCTTGCCGGTCGCGTCCACCACCGCGACCTTCACACCCGTACGGAAGCCGGGGTCCAGGCCCATCGTGGCGCGGGTGCCGGCGGGCGCCGCCAGCAGCAGATCGCGCAGGTTCGACGCGAACACCCGGACCGCCTCGTCCTCGGCGGCCTGCCGCAGCCGGAGCCGCAGGTCGATGCCGAGGTGCACCTGGACGCGGGTGCGCCAGGCCCAACGGACCGTGTCCTGGAGCCACTTGTCGGCCGTGCGGCCGCGGTCGGCGATGCCGAAGCGGTGCGCGATGGCCCGCTCGTAGGCGCTCGGGCCCTCGGCGGCCGCCGACGGGTCCTCCGGCTCCAGGCTGAGGTCGAGGACCTCCTCCTTCTCGCCGCGGAACATCGCCAGCACCCGGTGCGAGGGCAGCTCGGTGAACGGCTCCGCGAAGTCGAAGTAGTCGGCGAACTTCGCGCCGGCCTCCTCCTTGCCCTCGCGCACCTTCGCCGCGACCTGCCCGCGCGACCACATCCGCTCGCGCAGCTCCCCGATCAGGTCCGCGTCCTCGCTGAACCGCTCGGTGAGGATGGCCCGCGCACCCTCCAGGGCGGCGGCCGGATCGGCCACGCCCTTGTCGGCGTCGACGAACGCCGCGGCGGCCGCGGCCGGCTCCACCGACGGGTCGCCGAGCAGCCCGTCGGCCAGCGGCTCCAGCCCCGCCTCCCGTGCGACCTGCGCCTTGGTGCGCCGCTTGGGCTTGAACGGGAGGTAGATGTCCTCCAGCCGCGCCTTGGAGTCGGCGCCGCGGATCTGCGCCTCCAGGGCGGCGTCCAGCTTGCCCTGGGACCGTACGGACTCCAGGATCGCGCTCCGCCGCTCCTCCAGTTCTCGCAGATAGCGCAGCCGCTCCTCCAGGGAGCGCAGCTGGGCGTCGTCGAGCATCTCGGTGGCTTCCTTGCGGTAGCGCGCGATGAACGGCACGGTCGAGCCACCGTCGAGCAGCTCGACCGCGGCCTTCACCTGCCGCTCCTTGACGCCGAGCTCCCCGGCGATCCGCGCTTCGATGGACCCGATGGGCTCAGTGGATGCCGTCACGTTGAACCTGCCCGCCTTCCAGCTCGTGCTTCGAGCCTGCATTGTGCCGGTTGGCGGGCCGGACTGTCGCACCGCCCGGCCGGTGGGGCCGGGGTGTGAGAAGCCGCACGCACGCCCCGGCGGGCCCACCGGTGGGAAGCCCTACTTGCCGAACAGCGACGCGGGGAACGCTCCAGCGCCCATGGCGGTCGTGGTGAAGCCGGTCGCCAGCTCGGTGAGCCGGGCCACGCCCTCGGCACCCAGGTGCTCGTACGGCCCCCGGTCCAGCCGGTCCGTGGTGCGCTCCAGGTCCTTGCGCAACTGGACGCCGGCCTCGGTCAACTCGCCCTCGGCGTCCAGGAGCCCGCGGGTGCGCAGCCGCTCCTGTGCGGCCTTCAGGTCCTCCTCCGACCAGCCGCGGGTCGCCAGCACGCCCTGGTAGGTCATGCCGCGGCCGGTGGCGGTATGGGTGACCAGTGCCTCCACCGCGTCCAGTTCGGCGTCGAGCAGAGCCATCAGGTGGCCGTCGCCGCGGTGTTCGCGCAGCAGCGTCGAGGCGTGCCAGTAGGCCAGGTGCGGGGCGTCCGGTACGGGCAGATCGGCGTGCGCGGCATACAGGGGCCGGGCCCGGCGGCTGCAACCCTCGGTCGCGCGCAGCGCCAGCTCCGCCGCCTCGGCCATCTCCGACGACTCGACCGTCTCGTCGCCGAGCAGCCGCCGCAGCGTCCCGTCCACGGCCCGCAGCCGGGCCGCCAGCACCTCCTCGGGCGTGGTGACCGTCCAGACGTGCGGGACGTGCTCGGCGATCAGCTCGTACCGGAAGTTGTAGAAGGTCGCCGCGATGGCACCTGGGCCCACCGCACCCATGGCCGCGCCACGGGTCGCGAAGTATCTGGCACTGCGCTTCTCGATGCCGAGCTTCGCCATCTCGGCGGAGAGCTCCGGCGCGAAGTAGTGGGCGGAGTGGAAGGGATTGACGACGTTGTGACAGGTACGGCCGGCCTGCTCGGGCAGCGCGCTGGATGAAGTCATGGGGGCAGGGTACCGACCCGTCGGTATGGCGGTCCGCGGTGCTTGGCTTGACCTCCCACGTTTTCGGCTTTCTCGCCGTGGCCTGGCGGCCGGCGTTCTCCCCACGTTGTTGGCTTTCTCGCCGTTGCGCCTGCGGCGGGCGGTGCCGCTGCGCGGGGCTGTTCGGCTGCGGGTGTGGTCCTGCGGGGCTGGGTTTCCGGACTGCTTCGCTTTACGTCCGGACACCCAGCCCCTCCGGCCCCCACCCTCCCGTGGGTGGGAAGGAAGAAGGCCGGTGGGGGCTCGCACGAGTGGTCCCCTGCCCGCAGTGAACTGACAGGGCCCGCCCCCACAAGTAATCCACCCACTCACCGCACCCAACAACACCACGCCCGCCGCAGGCGCAACGGCGAACAACACCCACGGCGGGAAAGCCAAAAACGTGGGGAGACCGCCGGCCGCCAAGGCCACGGCAGGAAAGGTGGGATTTCCGTCATTGCCGCCACCACCACCCCTCGCCAGGATGGACGCATGGAACAGCGCGATGTGCTGGTCGTCCTCTTCGACGATGTGCAGGCCCTCGACGTCACCGGCCCCGTCGAGGTCTTCCACGGTGCGGCCCAGGGCGTTCCGGGTGCCTACCGCATCCGTACCGCCAGCCTCGACGGTGCCCCGGTGCGCACCAGCAGTGGCCTCACCCTCGTCCCGGACGGGATGCTCGCCGATGCCGCGCCGCCGCACACCCTGCTGGTGCCCGGGGGCCAGGGCACCCTGGCCCCCGATCCCCGGCTGGTCGACTGGCTGCGCGGCAACGCCCACCGGGCCCGGCGGAAGGTCTCCGTCTGTAGCGGGGCGCTGTTGCTGGCCGAGGCCGGGTTGCTGGACGGGCGCCGGGCGACGACCCACTGGATGCTGTGCGAGAGCTTCGCCGAGCGGTTCCCCGAGGTGCACGTCGAGCCGGACCCGATCTACGTACGGGACGGTGATCTGGCGACCTCCGCGGGGGTGACGGCCGGAATCGACCTGGCCCTGGCGCTGGTGGAGGAGGACCACGGCCGGGATCTGGCGCTGACCATCGCCCGGCACCTGGTGGTCTTCCTCCGCAGGCCGGGCAACCAGACCCAGTTCAGCGCCCAGCTCGCCGCGCAGACCGCGGAGCGGCGGCCGCTGCGCGACGTCCAGCAGTGGATCAGCGAGAACCCGGCGGCGGACCTGTCCGTCGACGCGCTCGCATCCCGCGCGGGCCTCTCGCCACGGCACTTCGCCCGGGCGTTCCGCGACGAGGTCGGCATGACGCCGGGACGCTATGTCGACCGGGTGCGTCTGGAGGCCGCCCGCCGCCGTCTGGAGGACACCGTCGACGGCGTCGAGCAGATCTCCCGCCGCTGCGGTTACGGCACCCCCGAGGCGATGCGCCGCGCCTTCCTCCGGGTCCTGGGCGCGCCTCCGGCCGAGTACCGCCGCCGCTTCCAGCCGGCCGGCCCCGGACCGCCGGCCGACTGACTTCCCACGAGCACACGAACTCCATCGGACCCACGGACAGGAGAACCACCGTGCAGATCGCCATCCTCCTCTACGACCGTTTCACCGTCCTGGACGCCATCGGCCCCTACGAGACACTCGGCCGGCTCCCCGGAGCGGAGACGGTGTTCGTCGGCGAGCGCACCGGCATCCACCGCAGCGACCTGGGCTCCGCCGGGCTGGTCGTGGACGCCGCGCTCGACGAGGTCACCGCGCCGGACATTCTCGTCGTGCCCGGCGGTCCCGGGCAGCGGGCGCTCATGGAGGACGGCCCGCTGCGCGAGTGGATCCGCGCCGTCGACGCCGGCACCAGCTGGACCACCTCGGTGTGCACCGGCTCGCTGATCCTGGCCGCCGCCGGCCTGTTGAAGGGCCGTCGGGCCACCTCCCACTGGCTGGCGCTGGACCAGCTGCCGGTGTTCGGCGCCGAGCCGACCGGGGAGCGGGTGGTCTTCGACGGCAAGTACGTCACGGCGGCCGGCGTCTCGTCCGGCATCGACATGGGCCTGGCGCTGGCGGGCCGGATCGCCGGGGACGAGGTGGCCCAGACGATCCAGCTCGGCATCGAGTACGACCCGCAACCGCCCTACGACGCGGGCGCACCGGACAAGGCGCCGACCGAGATCACCGCGACGATGCGGGAGTACGGCCGGGCCGTGCTGGCCGGAGAGGCGTAGGCCGGCCGGCCCGTCAGCCCGCGGGCCAGGTGAAGCGCGGCGCCCTGCGCTCCAGGAAGGCGGCGGCACCCTCCAAGGTGTCGCCGCTCGCGTGCGCCTGCGCGGCCCAGTACGCGCCGCGCTCCTCGGCCCGGTCCGGCGGCACGTCCCACGCCCCGTTCGCCAGCTCCTTCGCCGCGGTCTGGGTCAGCAGCGACCGGCTCGCCAGGACGGCGGTGAACTCCGCCACCCGCTTGCCCAGCTCGCCCTCGGCCAGCACCTCGTCCACCAGACCCGTCCGCAGCGCCCGGGCACAGTCGATCAACTCGCCGGAGAACAGCAGGTACTTGGCGGTGGAGAGGCCGACCAGCCGGACCAGCCGCCGGGTGGCGGACGCCGGGTAGGCCACCGCGAGTTTGGCCGGTGTCACCCCGAACAGCGCGCCCTCCTCCGCGAACCGCAGATCGCAGGCGGCCGCCAACTGGGCGCCGCCGCCGACGCAGTAGCCCCGTATCGCCGCCAGCGTCGGCCCCGGGAACGCCGCCAGCGCCTCCTCGGCCGCCACCGCCAGCCCCTGCGACTCGCCGGCCGCCTCGCGCAGCGAGGCGATGTCCGCACCCGCGCAGAACGTCTCGCCCTCACCGGTCAGCACCAGCGACCGTACGGAGCGGTCGGCGGCGAGACGCTCCAGCAGGGGCGGCAGGTCCCGCCACATCTGGTCGGTCATCGCATTGCGCTTGCCGGTGTTGCTGATGGTGACGGTCGCTGTGCCGCCGCTCACATGCGTCTTCAGACCCGGTTCCATGCCCGGATATTAGAGCGACCGGCACGGCGGCGGCCGGATACGATCGGCGGTCTGATGTCAGCAACACTCGTCGCCAAAGACCTCGCCGCCGGCCACGGCGAGCGCGTCCTGTTCTCCGGCCTCGATCTGGTCGTCGCCCCCGGTGACGTGATCGGCCTCGTCGGCGCCAACGGCGCGGGCAAGTCCACCCTGCTGCGCCTGCTGGCCGGCCTGGACACCCCCGAGCAGGGCACGCTCTCCCTCAGCCCGCCCACCGCCACCGTCGGCCACCTCCCGCAGGAGCCCGACCGCCGGCCCGGTGAGACCGTACGGGCCTTCCTCGCCCGCCGTACCGGCGTGGCCGCCGCCCAGCTCGCCCTGGACGCCGCCACCGAGGCACTGGTCGAGGAACGGCCCGGCGCGGACGACGCCTACGCCACCGCGCTGGAGCGCTGGCTCGCGCTGGGCGCCGCCGACCTGGACGAGCGCGCCGAGGAGACCGCCGCCCAGCTCGGCCTCGCCGTCGGCCTCGACCAGCCGATGACCACGCTCTCCGGCGGTCAGGCCGCCCGCGCCTCACTCGCCTCGCTGCTGCTCTCCCGCTACGACGTCTTCCTGCTGGACGAGCCGACCAACGACCTCGACCTGGACGGCCTGCACCGCCTGGAGACGTTCGTCACCGGCCTCCGCGCCGGCACCGTCCTGGTCAGCCACGACCGCGAGTTCCTGACCCGTACGGTCAACCGCGTCGTCGAACTCGACCTCGCCCAGCAGCAGGTCAACACCTACGGCGGCGGCTACACCTCCTACCTGGAGGAGCGCGAGCGCTCCCGGCGCCATGCGCGCGAGCAGTACGAGGAGTACGCCGATACCAAGGCCGCCCTGGAGACCCGCGCCCACACCCAGCGCAACTGGATGGAGAAGGGCGTCAAGAACGCCCGCCGCAAGGCCCCCGACAACGACAAGATCGGCCGCAAGGGCCGGGTCGAGGCCACAGAGAAGCAGGCCGCCAAGGCCAAGCAGACCCAGCGGCTGATCGAGCGGCTGGAGGTGGTCGAGGAGCCGCGCAAGGAGTGGGAGCTGCGGATGGAGATCGCCGCCGCGCCCCGGGCCGGCGCGGTGGTGGCCACGCTCCGCGACGCCGGCGTCCGGCGCGGCGACTTCTCCTTCGGCCCGGTGGACCTCCAGATCGACTGGGCGGACCGGGTCGCCATCACGGGCCCCAACGGCTCCGGCAAGTCCACGCTGCTCGCCGCCCTCCTCGGTCGGCTCCCGCTGGAAACCGGGCACTCCGCGCTCGGCCCCGGCGTGGTGATCGGCGAGGTCGACCAGGCCCGGGGACTCTTCCTGGGTGAGGAACCGCTGATGGACGCCTTCCGGGCCGCCGTGCCGGACATGGCGCCGGTGGACGTCCGCACCCTCCTGGCGAAGTTCGGGCTGAAGGCGGCGCATGTGCTGCGCCCCGCGGACACCCTGTCGCCGGGCGAGCGCACCCGTGCCGCGCTGGCCCTGCTCCAGGGCCGCGGGGTCAACCTCCTCGTGCTGGACGAGCCGACCAACCACCTCGACCTGCCGGCGATCGAACAGCTGGAGTCCGCGCTCGCCTCGTACCCGGGCACGCTGCTGCTCGTCACCCACGACCGGCGGATGCTGGACGCGGTGCACACCACGCGCCGGATCGAGGTCGACGCCGGACGGATCACCGACCGGGCCGTGTGAGCGGGGGCGGAGCCCACCCCGGGACGTCCGTGATGATTATCGATTTGGTTCTGGGGCGGGTGACCCGTACTGTTGGGGAAACCGACGCGGGGTGGAGCAGCTCGGTAGCTCGCTGGGCTCATAACCCAGAGGTCGCAGGTTCAAATCCTGTCCCCGCTACTGATCACGTACAGCAGGCCCGGTGCCCAGGCACCGGGCCTGCTGTGCTGTGTGTGGTCGATGTGACGGAGTGGTCGGGGTGGCGGGGATCGTTCGGTGCCCAGGCCGGGGTTGTCCGGCAACACGGAACAAAGGGAACAGGAGCGGTCGTCCGGCCGCTCGAATCGCTTGCAATCGGCCAGAAGGCGTCGATAGAGGCTGACTTGTGTTCAGCGGGCCGGTCCGGACCAACGCATTCTCAACACTCTTCCTGTGAGGATGCCTTCCGGACCCCCCGCAGAACCCCCTGAAGAGCTGACCTCCCCGCTCGCGTACGAAGGTGTCTGGCGGTTCACCGCCCCGGCACTGGAGGCCTCGGTGCCGCAGGCCCGCCACGCGGTCCGGGATCTGCTCGACGAACAGCGCGTGCCCGTGGCCGCCGACATCCTGGACACCCTGCTGCTCATCGTCTCCGAGCTGGTCACCAACGCCGTCCAGCACGCGGCGCTGCTCTCACCGCAGATCGCCGTGCAGGTCGCCATCGGCGCGAACTGGCTGCGGGTCGCGGTCGAGGACGACCACCCGTACCGCCCCAAGGCGCTTGAGGCGGACGAGGGCGATGTCGGCGGCCGGGGGCTGTGGCTGGTCAAGACGCTCACCGCCGAGGTGGGCGGCAAGTGCGACGTCGAGCACACGGTGAACGGTGGCAAGGCCATCTGGGCCGAGCTTCCGCTCACCCGGCTCGCTACCAGCCCGCCGACGGTCCGGTGAGCTCGCGCACCGCCGGACGCGCCGCGTCCAGCACGGTCATGAACCACGACGAGAACGGCGCCCGGGCATGCCGCTCGGCCAGCTCCTCCGGCGTCACGAACGCAATCTCGCCGACCTCCTCGGGGTCCGGCGCCGGCTCGGCCCGGACCACCCCCACGAACAGGTGGTTGTACTCCTGCTCCACGAGGCCGGAGTCCGGATCGGGGTGGTTGTACCGCACCGTGCCCGCCTCGGACAGCAGCGCGGGCGCCAGCCCCAGCTCCTCCGCGGTCCGGCGGGCCGCGGCCACGAACGGCTGCTCGCCGGGGTACGGGTGACCGCAGCAGGTGTTGGACCACACACCGGGGGAGTGGTACTTGCCCAGCGCCCGGCGCTGTAGCAGCAGCCGCCCCTTCTCGTCGAAGAGAAAGACCGAAAAGGCCCGGTGCAGCTGCCCCGGAGGCTGGTGCGCCGCGAGCTTCTCCGCGGTGCCGATCGTCGTCCCGTCCTCGTCGACCAGCTCCAGCATGATCGGTTCGGCGGCGCCGTCCGGCGTGCTCACCGCCGCGTCGCCGGCGGTCTGTCCGTTGGCAGGTGTGATCGGCATGCCCATCCTTGTCGTTGGTCGTCGATGCCCAGTCTGCCCTAGTCAGGTCCCCATCACCGGCACAGTGGGTGCGCGGCGCCACACCCCGCGCGCTCCGTCCGCCGAGTGCGCCCGCCGTGAGAGGGGCCACATCCGCGCCGCCGGACCGTCGCCGACGGTCATCGACCGGTTCGGCACGGTGACGACGGCGGCGCACGGTGATCACCCGCGGATCCGGGATGGCTCTCGCCACACCTGCCCCGGTACAACCCGCCCGCCCCGTGACCAGCCGTCCCATATCCGGCGCCGCATCGGGTGCCCAGGTCACGGGCCAGTTGTTCAGGCACCACCCGATCCACCATGATGATCGCGGCAGACACAGCCGTCGGTCACTCGATCGTGCGGTGAATGCACGGTGAACGGCCGCATCCGGCGATCCGATAGCCTCTGCCGACGTGCCACCCAGCCCTCCGGGCGCCAGGTGTGCCGCGCCCGCTGCCCGGGTAGTTCGTATCGAATGCGCATCGACTGCGGACACGGCCCGTGCTGCCTTGTCAGCCTTCAAGGAGTGAGTTCGTCTGTCGACCGCCATCCTCACCGGTCCGCCGGTCGCCGGGTCGCCGCTCGAAGCCGACCTGCGCACGCTGGGCTTCGACGTCCGCACCGCCGACGATCCCGCGTCCGTCGCGGAGCTGGTCGCCGGTGCGCCCGCACAGGAGCGGATCGCCGTCGTCGACCCCCGGTTCGTCGGCCACCTGCATGCGCTGCGGCTGGCGCTGACCGACCCCCGCTTCCCGGCCGCCGCCGTCCCGGGGGCGCTCACCGCACAGCCCGAGGCGCGCCCCGCGCTGGCCCGCGCGGTCGGCCGGATCCCGGTCGGCGCCGGCACCGCCCACCTCACGGACGTCCTCACCGAGACCCTCACCGAGTCCCTCGACCGCGACGCCGTCGGACTGCACCGCGTCGAGCTGGGCAGCCTGGTCGCCACCGTCGCCCTCACCCCCGCACAGCGCGAGGAGGCGCGACAGGCCGTCGAGGCCGTCGACGGTGAGGCGGTACGGCTGCGCACCGCCGTGAAGTCCCGCGACGGGTTCTTCACCACCTTCTGTATCAGCCCGTACTCCCGCTACCTCGCCCGCTGGTGCGCGCGCCGCGGCCTCACCCCCAACCAGGTCACCACCGCGTCCCTGCTCACCGCCCTGATCGCGGCCGGCTGCGCGGCCACCGGAACCCGCGGCGGGTTCGTCGCCGCCGGCTTCCTGCTGCTCTTCTCCTTCGTCCTGGACTGCACCGACGGGCAGCTCGCCCGCTACTCCCTCCAGTACTCGACGCTGGGCGCCTGGCTGGACGCCACCTTCGACCGGGCCAAGGAGTACGCCTACTACGCGGGCCTCGCCCTCGGGGCGGCCCGCGGCGGTGACGACGTCTGGGCGCTGGCACTCGGCGCGATGGTGCTCCAGACCTGCCGGCACGTCGTCGACTTCTCCTTCAACGAGGCGAACCACGACGCGACCGCCAACACGAGCCCGACCGCCGCACTCTCGGACAAGCTCGACAGCGTCGGCTGGACGGTCTGGGCACGCCGGATGATCGTGCTGCCCATTGGCGAGCGCTGGGCGATGATCGCCGTGCTCACCGCGCTGACCACCCCGCGCATCGTCTTCTACGCCCTGCTCGTGGGCTGCGCGCTGGCGGCCTGCTACACCACGGCCGGCCGGGTGCTGCGCTCGCTCACCCGTCGGGCCCGGCGCACCGACCGGGCCGCCCGGGCGCTGGCCGACCTCGCCGACTCCGGCCCGCTCGCCGAGCTGATCGCCGGCCGTGCGCGCGGCCGCGGCCGGACCGGTTCCTACCTCGCGCCCGTTATGGCGTTTCTCTCGGCCGCGGTCATCCTGGTCTGGGTGATCTTCGAGGACGACCCCGCCTCCTGGCTCACCGTGGGCGTCGCCGTCTGCTCCGCGCTGCTGGCCGGAGCGGCGGTGTCCCGGCCGCTCAAGGGCGCTCTGGACTGGCTCGTCCCGCCCCTCTTCCGGGTCGGCGAGTACACCACGATCCTGGTGCTGGCTGCCCGGTCGGACGCCCCCGGAGCGCTGCCCGCGGCGTTCGGGCTGGTCGCGGCCGTCGCCTACCATCACTACGACACGGTCTACCGCATCCGCGGTGGCACCGGAGCCCCTCCGCGGTGGCTGGTCCGGGCGACCGGCGGGGCCGAGGGACGGATCCTCG
The DNA here is from genome assembly GCF_040651315.1 of Streptomyces sp. NPDC048506. NCBI lineage: Bacteria > Bacillati > Actinomycetota > Actinomycetes > Kitasatosporales > Streptomycetaceae > Streptomyces > Streptomyces sp. NPDC048506. Next base: position 4,696 of record NZ_JBEZIX010000054.1, on the reverse strand, counting down.
TGGTCACCGTCCTCGCCGCCGCGCTGTCCCCCTCAGGTTTCACAATCGCGCTCACGGCCCTCGCTGTGGTCCTGGCGCTGCTGGTGCTCATCGAGAGCATCCGCTTCTGGGTGTCCTCCCAAGCACCCGCCGTACACGATGAAGGAGAACCCGCATGATCGGCCTCGTGCTGGCTGCCGGCGCCGGACGGCGTCTGCGCCCCTACACCGACACCCTGCCCAAGGCCCTGGTGCCGGTCGACGGGGAGACCACCATCCTCGACCTGACCCTCGGCAACTTCGCCGAGATCGGCCTGACCGAGGTCGCGATCATCGTCGGCTACCGCAAGGAGGCCGTGTACGAGCGCAAGGAGGCCCTGGAGCAGAAGTACGGCCTCAAGCTCACCCTCATCGACAACGACAAGGCCGAGGAGTGGAACAACGCCTACTCCCTGTGGTGCGGTCGTGACGCCCTCAAGGACGGCGTGATCCTCGCCAACGGCGACACCGTGCACCCGGTCTCCGTCGAGAAGACCCTGCTCGCCGCCCGCGGCAACGGCCAGAAGATCATCCTCGCGCTGGACACCGTCAAGCAGCTCGCCGACGAGGAGATGAAGGTCGTCGTGGACCCCGCCAAGGGCGTCCAGAAGATCACCAAGCTGATGGACCCGGCCGAGGCGACCGGTGAGTACATCGGCGTCACCCTCATCGAGGGCGAGGCCGCAGCTGAGCTGGCCGACGCGCTGAAGACCACCTTCGAGCGGGACCCCGACCTCTACTACGAGGACGGCTACCAGGAGCTCGTCAACCGCGGCTTCAAGGTGGACGTGGCCCCGATCGGCGACCTCAAGTGGGTCGAGATCGACAACCACGACGACCTGGCGAAGGGCCGTGACATCGCATGCCAGTACTGACCCGCCTCATTCCGTCCCCGGTCGTCGTTGACATCAACGCCGGCGCCCTGGACGACCTGGCGGGCCTGCTGGCCGATCAGCGCATCTCCGCGTCCGGCAAGCTCGCCATCGCGATCAGCGGTGGCTCGGGGGCGCGGCTGCGCGAGCGGCTGTCGCCCGCGCTGCCGGGCGCCGAGTGGTACGAGGTCGGCGGCGGCACCCTGGACGACGCGATCAAGCTCGCCGACGCCATGAAGAAGGGGCACTACGACGCGGTCGTGGGCCTCGGCGGCGGCAAGATCATCGACTGCGCCAAGTTCGCCGCGGCGCGGATCGGCCTGCCGCTGGTCGCCGTCGCGACGAACCTGTCGCACGACGGCCTGTGCTCGCCGGTCGCCACCCTCGACAACGACGCGGGCCGGGGCTCGTACGGCGTGCCTAACCCGATCGCCGTGGTGATCGACCTCGACATCATCCGTGAGGCTCCGGTCCGGTTCGTCCGCTCCGGCATCGGCGACGCGATCTCCAACATCTCCGCGGTCGCGGACTGGGAGCTCTCGCACCGCGAGACCGGCGAGGCGATCGACGGACTGGCCGCCGCCATGGCGCGCCAGGCCGGCGAAGCGGTGCTCCGGCACCCCGGCGGCGTCGGCGACGACGGCTTCCTCCAGGTGCTGGCCGAGGGCCTGGTCCTCACCGGCATCTCGATGTCGGTGGCCGGCGACAGCCGCCCGGCGTCCGGCGCCTGCCACGAGATCAACCACGCCCTGGACATCCTCTACCCCAAGCGCGCGGCGAGCCACGGCGAGCAGTGCGGCCTGGGCGCGGCCTTCGCCACGCACCTGCGCGGGGACAAGGAGACCCGTGACCTGATGGTCGAGGTGCTGCGCCGGCACGGTCTGCCGGTCACGCCGGGTGAGATCGGCTTCACCGACGAGGAGTTCATCGAGGCCGTCGTCTACGCACCCAAGACCCGCCCCGGGCGCTACACCATCCTGGAGCACCTCGACCTGTCCACCGACCAGATCAGGGACGCTTACGCCGACTATGCACAAGCCGTCAGTAGCTGAACTCCGCCCGGTCGTGCACCCCGAAGGGGTCAAGGACCGGCGAAGCGGTGAGCACTGGGCCGGTCGCCTCTACATGCGGGAGATCTCGCTGCGGTGCGACCGGTACCTGGTGAACACGCGGGTCACGCCCAACCAGCTGACCTACCTGATGACCGTCTTCGGCGTGCTCGCGGCCCCGGCACTGCTGGTGCCGGGGATCGCGGGTGCCGTGCTCGGCGTGCTGATGGTTCAGCTCTACCTGCTGCTCGACTGCGTCGACGGCGAGGTCGCGCGCTGGAAGAAGCAGTTCTCGCTCAGCGGCGTCTACCTGGACCGGGTCGGCGCCTACCTGTGCGACGCGGCGGTGCTCGTCGGCTTCGGCCTGCGCGCCGCCGACCTGTGGGGCTCCGGTCGGATCGACTGGCTCTGGGCCTTCCTCGGCACCCTGGCGGCCCTCGGCGCGGTTCTGATCAAGGCGGAGACCGACCTGGTCGGCGTCGCCCGCCACCAGGGCGGGCTGCCGCCGGTCAAGGAGGCCGCGTCCGAGCCGCGCTCGTCGGGTCTCGCGCTGGCCCGCAAGGCCGCCGGGGCGCTGAAGTTCCACCGGCTGGTCCTCGGGATCGAGGCGTCCCTGCTGATCCTGCTCCTGGCGATCATGGACGCGGTGCGGGGCGACCTGTTCTTCTCCCGGCTCGGCGTCGCGGTGCTCGCCGGTATCGCGCTCCTCCAGACGGTGCTCCACCTCGTGTCCATCCTCGCCTCCAGCAGGCTCAAGTGACGGGGGCCGAGATGGACACGGGTCTGCGCGTCGGCGCGGTCGTCATCACCATGGGCAACCGCCCCGAGGAGCTGCGTGCGCTGCTGGACTCGGTCGCCAAGCAGGACGGCGACCCGGTCGAGATCGCGGTGGTCGGCAACGGGTCGCCGCTGCCCGAGCTGCCCGACGGCGTACGGACCGTCGAGCTGCCCGAGAACGTCGGGATCCCGGCCGGCCGCAACGTCGGCATCGAGGCCTTCGGGCCCGGCGGCAGCGACGTCGATGTCCTGCTCTTCCTGGACGACGACGGTCTGCTGGCCAAGGAGGACACCGCCGAGCTGTGCCGGCAGGCGTTCGCCGCGGACCCCGAGCTCGGCATCATCAGCTTCCGGATCGCCGACCCGGACACCGGCGAGACCCAGCGCCGCCACGTACCCAGGCTGCGCGCCTCCGACCCGATGCGCTCCTCGCGGGTGACCACCTTCCTCGGCGGTGCCAACGCGGTCCGCACCACGGTCTTCGCGGAGGTCGGCGGGCTGCCCGACGACTTCTTCTACGCCCATGAGGAGACCGACCTGGCCTGGCGGGCGCTGGACGCGGGCTGGCTGATCGACTACCGGTCGGACATGGTCCTCTTCCACCCGACGACGGCCCCGGCCCGGCACGCGGTCTACCACCGGATGGTGGCCCGCAACCGGGTCTGGCTGGCCCGCCGCAACCTGCCCGCCCCCCTGGTTCCGGTCTATCTCGGTGTCTGGTTCCTGCTCACCCTGGCCCGTCGGCCGTCCCGTCCGGCGCTGCGGGCCTGGCTGGGCGGCTTCAAGGAGGGCTGGGCCACCCCGTGCGGTCCCAGGCGCCCCATGAAGTGGGCTACCGTTTGGCGACTGACCCGACTGGGCCGCCCTCCCGTCATCTGACAAGCTCGTATCTGAGAGCATCAGGCGCGAACCGGGGCGTAGCCCCGGCAGCGCATCTTGAGGACGAAAGTGTCAACTGTGAGCGAGACCACGCACGACGGTGCGGTCGCCATGAGTGCCCCGCCGGCTTCCGACGAAGGGCTCACCGCCGCCGAGCGGGCCCAGAAGTACGGGCTGGCGCAGAGCGGGGCCCGTCCCGGCCTTCCGGAGTACATCCGGCAGCTGTGGCACCGGCGGCACTTCATCTCCGCCTTCTCCAGCGCCAAGCTGACCGCGCAGTACAGCCAGGCCAAGCTGGGGCAGGTCTGGCAGGTGGCCACGCCCCTGCTGAATGCGCTCGTCTACTACTTGATCTTCGGTCTGCTGATCGGCACGAGGAAGGGCGTCCCCGACTTCGTGCCGTTCCTGGTGACCGGCGTCTTCATCTTCACCTTCACCCAGAGCTCGGTGATGGCCGGTACGCGGGCGATCTCGGGCAACCTCGGTCTGGTGCGGGCGCTGCACTTCCCGCGTGCCTGTCTGCCGATCTCGTTCTGCCTGATGCAGTTGCAGCAGCTGCTGTTCTCGATGGGTGTGCTGGTCCTGATCCTGCTGGGCTTCGGGCAGTTCCCGACCTGGTCGTGGCTGCTGGTGTTCCCGGCGCTGGCGCTCCAGTTCGTGTTCAACACCGGTCTGGCGATGGTCATGGCGCGGCTGGGCTCGAAGACCCCGGACCTGGCGCAGCTGATGCCCTTCATCATGCGGACGTGGATGTACGCGTCCGGCGTGATGTTCAGCATCGACCTGATCCTGAAGGGCAAGCACGTCCCGAAGATCGTGGAGATCCTGCTCAACGGCAATCCGGCCGCGGTCTACATCGACCTGGTGCGCTTCGCGCTGATCGACAGTTTCACGGCGGACAAGCTGCCGCACCACGTGTGGGCGTTCGCCGGCGGCTGGGCGCTGCTGATGGGCGTCTTCGGCTTTGTGTACTTCTGGAAGGCTGAGGAGCGGTACGGACGTGGCTGAGCAGAACAACGGCGTCCAGCCGACGGCGGCGGCCGGGGAACGCATCCCGACCGTGATCGCGGACGAGCTGCACATCGTCTACCGGGTCTACGGC
>NZ_JBEZIX010000053.1:0-66487 GCF_040651315.1 Streptomyces sp. NPDC048506 | reverse complement strand
AAACGCCCGGTTACATTCCGAACCCGGAAGCTAAGCCTTTCAGCGCCGATGGTACTGCAGGGGGGACCCTGTGGGAGAGTAGGACGCCGCCGAACGATTTTTGTGAAAAGCCCCGTGGGAACTCGGTTCCCGTGGGGCTTTTCTGCGTTGTGGGGATCTTGGGACCCGCGGCGCGGCGCGACCGGCGGGGCGGGTAAGGTCAAGGGGCATCGTTGGCACATTTCCCACAGGAGGCTCCCGCGTGGAGGTCCAGGAGACGCGGGTCCAGACGGATCGCGTCCTCACCATCCCCAATATCCTGAGCATGGCTCGCCTGGTCGGCGTACCGGTGTTCCTGTGGTTGATCCTGTGGCCGAAATTCGATGGTCCGACGGTCGACGGCTGGGCCCTGCTGGTGCTGGCGCTGAGCGGCGTCAGCGACTACCTGGACGGCAAGCTCGCCCGTCGCTGGAACCAGATCAGCAGCCTGGGACGGATTCTCGATCCGGCGGCCGACCGTCTGTACATCCTGTCCACCCTCGTCGGTCTCACCTGGCGCGAGATCCTTCCGCTCTGGCTCACCGCGGCCCTGCTGGCGCGCGAACTGATGCTGCTGATCGCGGTGGGAATCCTCGGGCGTCACGGATACGGCCCTCCCCAGGTGAACTTCCTGGGCAAAGCGGCTACGTTCAACTTGATGTACGCCTTCCCGCTGCTCTTGCTGAGCGTTGGGGACACATGGCTTCACAGGCTCGCTGCTGTTTTCGGATGGGCGTTCGCCGGATGGGGTACAGCGCTGTACTGGTGGGCAGGGATCCTCTACGTGGTCCAGGTCCGTCGACTCATCAAGGCGGACACCACAGCCGACTGAACTCTCCGAACCGGCATGGTGTGCCAAGGCCCGGCGCCCGTACGTGAGATCTGGAACAGTGGGCGATCTGGATAAGTGAAGTCGGCAAGACCGTCGTCTCTCAGAGGAGGACGCTTCCGACATGAAGGCCGTTGTGATGGCCGGCGGCGAAGGAACACGCCTTCGCCCCATGACGTCCAGCATGCCCAAGCCGCTGCTTCCTGTCGCCAATAGGCCGATCATGGAGCACGTGCTACGGCTGCTGAAACGGCATGGTCTCACTGAGACCGTCGTGACCGTGCAATTCCTTGCCTCGCTCGTCAAGAACTATTTCGGCGACGGGGAAGAGCTCGGGATGGAGCTCACCTACGCTCATGAGGAAAAGCCGCTCGGCACCGCGGGCAGCGTGAAGAACGCCGAGGACGCCCTCAAGGACGATGCATTCCTCGTGATCTCCGGTGACGCCCTCACCGACTTCGACCTGACCGATCTGATCCGGTTCCACAAGGAAAAGGGTGCCCTCGTCACGGTGTGTTTGACGCGGGTCCCGAATCCGCTTGAGTTCGGCATCACCATCGTCGACGAGAACGGCCGGGTCGAGCGCTTCCTGGAAAAGCCCACCTGGGGCCAGGTCTTCTCCGACACCGTCAATACCGGCATCTACGTGATGGAGCCGGAGGTCTTCGACTACTTCGAACCGGATGTGTCGGTCGACTGGTCGGGGGACGTCTTTCCGCAGCTCATGAAGGAAGGCAAGCCGATCTACGGCTATGTCGCCGAGGGCTACTGGGAGGACGTCGGCACGCATGAAAGCTATGTGAAGGCCCAGGCCGACGTGCTTGAGGGCAAGGTCGACGTGGAAATCGACGGCTTCGAGATCTCGCCGGGAGTGTGGGTCGCCGAGGGCGCCGAGGTCCATCCCGACGCCGTGCTGCGCGGGCCGCTGTACGTCGGTGACTACGCCAAGGTCGAAGCGGATGTCGAGATTCGCGAGCACACCGTCGTCGGCTCCAACGTGGTCGTGAAGAGGGGCGCCTTCCTGCACCGGGCCGTGATCCACGACAACGTCTATCTCGGCCAGCAGAGCAATCTGCGCGGGTGTGTGATCGGCAAGAACACCGATGTCATGCGGGCCGCCCGGATCGAGGACGGCGCGGTGATCGGCGATGAATGCCTCATCGGCGAGGAGTCGATCGTCCAGGGAAATGTGCGGGTCTATCCGTTCAAGACCATCGAGGCCGGTGCATTCGTCAACACCTCGGTGATCTGGGAGTCCCGTGGCCAGGCGCATCTGTTCGGTGCCCGGGGCGTCTCCGGAATCCTCAACGTCGAGATCACCCCGGAGCTGGCCGTGCGGCTCGCCGGTGCGTACGCCACCACGCTCAAGAAGGGCTCCACGGTCACCACCGCGCGCGACCACTCGCGAGGCGCCAGGGCGCTCAAGCGCGCGGTGATCTCCGCGCTACAGGCCAGCGCCATCGACGTACGCGACCTGGAGAACGTCCCGCTGCCGGTCGCCCGCCAACAGACCGCCCGCGGCAGCGCCGGCGGCATCATGGTCCGCACCACGCCCGGTGTGCCGGACTCCGTCGACATCATGTTCTTCGACGAGCGGGGCGCCGACCTCTCGCAGGCCGGCCAGCGCAAGCTCGACCGGGTCTACGCCCGCCAGGAGTACCGGCGCGCCTTCCCCGGTGAGATCGGCGATCTGCGCTTCCCGGCCAGCGTCTTCGACTCGTACACCGGGTCGTTGCTGCGGGAGGTGGACACGACGGGCATCAGTGAATCCGGGTTGAAGGTCGTCGTGGACGCCTCGAACGGCAGCGCGGGGCTGGTGCTGCCCAGCCTTCTCGGACGGCTGGGCGTCGACTCGCTCACCATCAACCCCGGGCTCGACGAGTCCCGGCCGACCGAGACCGCCGATGCCCGGCGCTCCGGGCTCGTCCGGCTCGGCGAGATGGTGGCCTCCGCGCGGGCCGCCTTCGGCGTGCGCTTCGACCCCGTGGGCGAGCGGCTCTCCCTGGTGGACGAGCGCGGCCGGATCATCGAGGACGACCGCGCGCTGCTGGTCCTGCTCGACCTGGTCGCCGCCGAGCGGCGCTCCGGGCGGGTGGCGCTCCCGGTGACCACGACCCGGATCGCCGAGCAGGTGGCGGCGTACCACGGCACACAGGTGGAGTGGACGACGACCTCACCGGACGATCTGACCCGAGTGGGGCGTGCGGACGGCACGATCTTCGGCGGGGACGGCCTGGGCGGCTTCATCATCCCGGAGTTCAGCAGCGTCTTCGACGGTGCGGCCGCCTTCGTCCGGCTGATCGGCCTGGTGGCCCGCACCCAGCTCACGCTCAGCCAGATCGATGCCCGGATCCCGCGGGCGCACGTGCTGCGGCGTGACCTGGCCACCCCGTGGGCGGTCAAGGGGCTGGTCATGCGACATGTCGTCGAGGCGGCCGGCGACCGGGAGGTCGACACCACCGACGGCGTACGGGTCGTGGAGGCCGACGGCCGCTGGATCATGGTGCTGCCCGACCCGGCCGAGGCGGTCACGCACCTGTGGGCGGAGGGGCCGGACGATGCCTCCGCCCAGCAACTGCTGGACGAGTGGTCGGCCGTGGTCGACGGCGCGGGACGCTGACCCGGACCCCACCGGCGGGCCGTCGATCGGCACGCCGGTGGGGCCATTGGGAGACCGCGCGGCCGACGTGGGACGATGTGCGGCATGTCGCAGCAGCGCCCCGATCGGAGCACCCCGAACACGTCGGCCGCGCGTCCCGATGCGTCCATGTCGCTGCTGACCAATGTGATGGATCACAGCCTCGACGACGGGTACGCCGAGGCCGCTGCGCGCAAGGCCGAGGCGGGCGTACGCGGTCTGCCGCGCACCCTGCGGGCGAAGTTGGGTCTGGCGGCGGGTCTGGTGCTGGCCGCGCTCGTGGTGACGGTGGGAGCGGCGCAGGCGCGGATATCCGCACCGACGCTCGCCAAGGAGCGGGAAGAGTTGATCAACCGCATCCAGAAGGGCACCGGCGAGGCGGACAAACAGCAGCAGCAGGTCGACGCGCTGCGGGACGACGTGAGCCGCATGCAGCGCGAGGCCCTGAAGCAGACGGGTGGTGGCAAGGCCGAGCTCCTCGCCCTGCTCTCCGGTTCGACACAGGTCACAGGGCCGGGCGTGAAGCTCGTCGTGGACGATGCCAAGGGCGCGGAGTCCAGCGGCGGCGGGCCGCGGGAGAGCAGTGACTTCTCGGACACCGGCCGGGTACGCGACAGGGACATGCAGCGCGTGATCAACGGCCTGTGGGAGTCCGGTGCGGAGGCCATCTCCGTCAATGGGCAGCGGCTTACGTCACTCTCGGCGATCAGAGCGGCGGGAGACGCCATACTGGTCGACAACAAGCCACTGGTGCCGCCCTATACGGTGCTGGCGGTGGGGGACGGGCAGCGGTTGAGCACCGCGTTCCAGGACAGCGCCGACGGTCAGTACCTGCACGTGTTGCAGGAGAACTACGGCGTCCGTACGAGGATTTCCGCCGAGACCGAGGTCACGCTGCCACCCGCGCCGAGTTTGATCGTACGTACCGCAAAGCCGCAGGCCGGTCCCGCCACGTCGGGCGGCGCCGACAAGGGGAAGGGCACATCGTGATCGCCGTACTGGGCCTCATCGTGGGAGTCGTGGTGGGACTCGTCGTCCGACCTGTGGTGCCGACGGTGGTCGAGCCGTACCTGCCGATCGCTGTCGTCGCGGCGCTGGATGCCGTGTTCGGTGGTCTGCGCGCCATGCTGGACGGCATCTTCGATGACAAGGTCTTCGTGGTCTCGTTCCTGTCGAACGTCGTCGTCGCCGCGCTGATCGTCTTCCTCGGTGACAAGTTGGGCGTCGGCGCGCAACTCTCCACCGGCGTCGTCGTGGTGCTCGGCATCCGGATCTTCTCCAACGCCGCCGCGATCCGGCGGCACGTCTTCAGGGCGTGAGGCGGATGGCAACGGACGAGACACCCGAGCCCGAGAAGCAGTCGGAGCGCCGCCCGGCCGACCGGCGGCCGATGCCGCCCGAGCGGCCGCGCACCCCTGACCGGGCGGTGTCCGCAGACCGGGCTGAAAACCCGGAACCGGACAGCGCTGGACAGAAGCCTCGCAAAGCGGCAGACTCCTCGACCCCGGACGTGATCGCCGATGGCGGGAGCGACGGCGGGGACGACGCACGCCCTAGGACCGGTCGGGAGCGGCTCGTGGCGAGCCTGTGGCCGCCGCGGCTGACCCGGGCTCAACTGATCGTCGCCCTGCTCCTGTTCATCCTCGGCCTCGGCCTGGCGATTCAGGTACGTTCCACAAGTGACAGCAGTGCGCTGCGGGGTGCGCGTCAGGAGGACCTGGTGCGCATTCTGGACGAGCTGGACAACCGCTCCCAGCGGTTGACGGACGAACAGCGGCGCCTGGAAGGGCAGAAGACCGAGTTGGAGAACAGCTCGGACCAGGCCGAGGAGGCCCGTAAGCAGACCGTGGAGAAGGAACAGCAGCTGGGCGTGCTGGCCGGGACCGTCGCGGCGCAAGGGCCCGGCATCAACCTGACCATCGACGACCCGACGCACTCCGTGGAGGCGGACAAGCTGCTGGACACCATCCAGGAGCTGCGGGCGGCCGGCGCCGAAGCCATCCAGGTCAATGACGTCCGGGTGATCGCGAGCACCTACCTCTCGGACGTCCGGGGCGGGGTGGAGATCGACGGCAGGCGTGTCACGCAGCCGTACCGCTTCAAGGTCATCGGCAAGCCGGCGGATCTGGAGCCGGCGCTGAACATCCCTGGCGGAGTGGTTCAGACACTGGAAAAGGAGCAGGCCAAGGTGTCTGTGACCGGTGAGAAGAAGATCATTGTGGACGCCTTGCGGGAGGCGAAGCGGCCTGACTACGCTCGGTCGTCATCGCAGTGAGGCGTACAGGTATGTCGAGTGCCCGGGCAGGGCATGAGGTAGCGGGGGGTCGACGCACCGTGCGTGTGGTGTGTGGTGGAAACTGTCTGAAGGCCACGGACGTTCACAGGATGTCCGGACTGGCCGGTGTGTGCATCGAGGGTTCGTCCTGCCCCACGGGCGGGTCTGTTTCGTTCAAGGGGAATCGCCCGTGAAGTTGTTTGGAAAGCTGTTCGGCAAGAGCGCGCGCCAGGAGGGTGGCAGCGGCTCCGCGCGGCACCGTGCTCCGCGCCAGCCCGACGAGAGCGGCGGCGAGGCGGAGCGTCCGCTGTTCCGTGACGAGGTCGGCGGTCCGTCCGGGGGGCACGGCGCGGGTTCTGTTGACCCCTCCGGGGCAGGCCGCATAGGTTCCCAGGAACCATCAACCTCACGCACGGGTGGAGGGTCGGCCTTGCCGGTTTGTACGAGGTGCGGGCACCGGAACGCCGAGGCGAGCCGCTTCTGCTCCAACTGCGGTGCGCCGCTGCGCCCGGGCGCACAGCCCGAGCGGGCGTCCGAGACGACGTCCACGATCTCCATCTCGGGCCTGGAGGCCTACGACTCGGAGACGACGGGACAGAACCTCGCGCCGTCGCTGTCCCCGGAGGCCCAGGCCGCGGTCGACGCCCTTCCGCTGGGTTCCGCACTGCTGATCGTCCGCCGGGGTCCGAATTCGGGCAGCCGCTTCCTGTTGGACGGTGAGCTGACGACGGCGGGCCGGCACCCGCAGGGCGACATCTTCCTCGACGACGTGACGGTCTCGCGTCGGCACGTGGAGTTCCGTCGGGGCCCGGACGGCCGCTTCACGGTCGCCGACGTCGGCAGCCTGAACGGCACCTACGTCAACCGCGAGCCGATCGACTCCGTCGTGCTCACCACCGGCGACGAGGTGCAGATCGGCAAGTACCGACTGGTCTTCTACGCGAGCCAGCGAGGCGCCGGTATCTGATCGGCCAGGGAAGGCATATGCGCCATACACCGAAGGGCGGTGCCGGTGTCGCCGGCACCGCCTCCTCGGACGGCAAGCCGGTGAGCATCGGCACGGTGCTCACGGCGCTGCGCGAGGAGTTCCCCGAGGTCACCATCTCCAAGATTCGGTTCCTGGAGGCCGAGGGGCTGGTCGAACCGAAGCGCACGCCTTCCGGATATCGAAAGTTCACGCCGGCCGACGTCGAGCGGCTGGCCAGCGTCCTGCGGATGCAGCGGGACCACTATCTGCCCCTGAAGGTCATCCGGGAGCATCTGGACGCCCTGGAGCGGGGTGAGCAGGTACCGCTGCCCGCCCCGGCCGCGCCCTCCCGGGACCTGGTCGAGGGCGTGCCCGACCCCGGCGAGGACCACCCGACGGCTGCCCGGATCGGCCGGGCCGAGCTGCTGGCCGCCGTGGAGGTGGACGAGGCGGCGCTCGCCGACTGGGAGTCGTACGGACTCATCGTCCCCCATGCGGACGGGCAGTACGACATCGAAGCCGTCACCGTCGCCAAACTCGTCGCGGACCTGGGCCGTTTCGGTCTGGAGCCGCGACATCTGCGAGTGGTCAAGGCGGCCGCCGAGCGCGAGGCGGGCCTGGTCGAACAGGTCGTTGCACCCCTTCGGCGGCACCGTAACCCGCAGACCAGAGCCCATGCCGAGGCGACCGCGAAGGAGCTGGCCACGCTGTCCGTACGGCTGCATGCGGCGCTCCTTCAGAGCGCTTTGCGTGGCCGGCCGCAGTGAGCAAACGAGTGCCCGACTACCCAAACCGGCCGGGCACGTCCTAGGGTTGCTGTGTGAACGAGCTCGACGTCGTGGGTGTCCGGGTGGAAATGCCTTCCAGCCAACCGATCGTGCTCCTGCGGGAGGTGGGAGGCGATCGCTACTTGCCCATTTGGATCGGGCCGGGGGAGGCAACCGCCATCGCTTTCGCCCAGCAGGGCATGGTGCCCGCCCGGCCGCTGACGCACGACCTTTTCAAGGACGTGTTGGAGGCGGTGGGTCAGGAGCTGACACAGGTGCGGATCACGGACCTGCGTGAGGGCGTGTTCTACGCCGAACTGGTCTTCGCCAGTGGGGTCGAGGTCAGTGCCCGTCCGTCCGACGCGATAGCGCTGGCGCTGCGCACCGGAACGCCGATCTTCGGTACCGACGGTGTGCTGGACGACGCGGGGATCGCCATCCCGGACGAGCAGGAGGACGAGGTGGAGAAGTTCCGCGAGTTCCTCGACCAGATCTCCCCCGAGGACTTCGGTACGAACAGCCAGTAGCCTGCGCCGCCGAACGGGCGTAGCGAACGATTCCGGCCAAACTATTGAGCCATTCCCCGCGCGAGGTCACGAGAAACCACTCGTAGGGTGATTATCACTCGGCGTGGCGAGCGCGGCGATCGTTGACGCACCCCGAGTGACTGCATACCGTCGATAGGGCAGGTCCCGTCCGGGACGTGGAGGACGGAGGGCGGCGTGGCAATCACCGGCGACGGTACGGCGGCCGAAGGGGCATTGCCGCTCCACACGGGCGCAGGCGCGAACCGCGCCCCGGCACCGGCCGCGGCGATGTCGGGGGACTGCGAGGCCCAGAACATCGGCTATCGCGGCCCGACCGCCTGTGCGGCAGCGGGCATCACCTACCGGCAGCTCGACTACTGGGCACGCACGGGTCTCGTCGAGCCGAGCATCCGGCCCGCGTACGGCTCCGGAACGCAGCGGCTCTACAGCTTCCGGGACGTCGTCGTCCTGAAGATCGTCAAGCGGCTGCTGGACACCGGGGTGTCGCTCCAGAACATCCGCACCGCCGTCCAGCACCTCCGCTCGCGTGGGCTGGCGGACCTGACGCGGATGACGCTGATGAGCGACGGAGCCACGGTCTACGAGTGCACCTCGCCCGACCAGGTCGTCGATCTGCTCCAGGGCGGCCAGGGCGTCTTCGGCATCGCGGTCGGCGTGGTGTGGCGGGACGTGGAGGGCGCGCTCTCCCAGCTCCACGGAGAGCGCGTGGACACCGGCGAGACGCTGGTCGGGAAGAACCCGCACGACGAGCTGGCACGGCGGCGCAACCGGGCCGGCTGAGCCCCCGCCCACGGTCCCGGCCCGGCATCGGGTCGATTGTCAGTGCTATGCGGCAGCATCGGAGATGTGAGACCCGCACCGACGATTCTGCATCTGGACATGGATGCGTTCTACGCGGCTGCCGAGCAGGCGGCCAAGCCGAGCCTGCGCGGCAAGCCCGTGATCGTCGGCGGGATCGGGCCGCGCGGTGTGGTCGCCACGGCGTCGTACGAAGCCCGGGTCTTCGGGGTCCGCTCGGCGATGCCCACGGCCCAGGCGCGCAGGCTGTGCCCCAACGCCGCCTATCTCAGTCCCCGTTTCACCCTGTACCGCCATGTGAGTGAGACGGTGATGGAACTGCTGCACACGCTGTCGCCGTTGGTGGAGCCGCTCAGCCTGGACGAGGCGTTCGTGGACCTGGAAGCGGGCGGCGTACCGCCCGAGACAGCCGCGGTACGGGCCGTGGGGGAGCGGCTGCGGCGTGACATCCGGGAGGCGACGGGACTGACCGGCTCGGTGGGGCTGGCGGGCGCCAAGATGCTCGCGAAGATCGCCTCCGAGGCGGCCAAGCCGAACGGCCTGGTGGTCATCGAGCCCGGCACGGAGCGGGAGCTGCTGGGGCCGATGACGGTGCGGACGCTGCCGGGTGTGGGGCCCGCGACCGCCGAGACGCTGCGCCGGGCCGGGATTCACACCGTCGCGGAGACCGCGGAGGCCGGGGAGGCCGAGTTGGTGCGGCTGCTCGGGAAGGCGCACGGCGCCGGGCTGTACGCCATGGCGCTGGGACAGGACGACCGCCCGGTGGTGGCCGAGCGGGACGCGAAGTCCATCTCGGTCGAGGACACCTTCGAGGTCGACCTGACCGACCGGACGCGGGTGCGGACCGAGGTGCTGCGGCTGGCCGACCGCTGCGTCCAGCGGCTGCGTGCGGCCGGGCGCTCCGGACGCACGGTGGTGATCAAGGTCCGTAACTACGACTTCTCGACGCTGACGCGCTCCGAGACGCTCCGCGGGCCCACGGACGACCCCGCGGTCATACGGGAGGCCGCGGTACGGCTGCTGGAGACGGTCGACACCACGGGCGGGGTGCGCCTGCTGGGCGTGGGGGTCAGCGGGCTGGCCGACTTCACACAGGAGGACCTCTTCGCCCAGATCGCGACGGAGCGCGAGGCCGCCGAGCTGGCCAGGGCGGCGGCCGAGACGGCCGGCGACGAGACCGTCGGGGAGGAGGTCGAGGGCGGGCGGCCGCGGCGCTGGCATCCGGGCGTGGACGTGGTGCACGAGGAGTTCGGCGCCGGGTGGGTCCAGGGGAGCGGGGTGGGGAGGGTGACCGTACGCTTCGAGACGCCGTGGTCCGCACCGGGGAGGGTGCGGACCTTCGCCGTCGACGACCCGGCGCTTCGGCCCGGGGAGCCCCTTCCACTGGTGGGCGGGGGGCCGGAAGCGGCTCAGTCCTCCGATCCGGCGATCTTGCCGAAGTCCTTGTCGCCGGAGCCGGAGCCGTCCGCGTCGTCGGAGGGCAGCGAGCCCGTGTCCGGTGCGGAGATGTCCAGCCGGTAGTGGTGGTACAGCTGGAGTTCCTGTTCGGGCGAGAGGTGGCGGCCCACGCCGAAGTCCGGGGCGTCCTTGATCAGTTTGCGGTCGTAGGGGATGTGCAGGCTCTCACCGACCATCTTGCTGGGCTCCAAGGGTACGAACGCATCGCGGCTGAAGAGACCGGTGCGGACGGCCGCCCACTCCGGCTCGCCTGTCGCATCGTCCAAGTACACCTCGTCGATCGTGCCTATTTTCGCCCCGTTCCGGTCGAATGCTTTGCGGCCGATCAGGCTCCGGGGATCGATGTCGGTTTGCACGGTCCCTCCAATTGGTCGCAACTGCCCTGTGACAACTACCAAACGGCACATTTCATGCCCCGGCCACTCGAAGGCTCCTTCGAGTGGTGCGCTGGTAGGCTGGCCAATGGCCGCTGACCCCATGCGGGAGAGTCCTTTGTCGTTCGCGACCAGGGCGCCGAAGGAGCAAATCCTCCCCGGAATCTCTCAGGCACACGTACCGCATGGACGAGGTCACTCTGGAAAGCAGGGCGGGCCGCGGACAGGCATCACCGGGACCCCTCCTCACCGACGGTGAAAGCCGGACCGCCTTCCGCGGGCCGGTGAAGCTCTCAGGTTGAGATGACAGAGGGGGAGGCCGTCCGGGCACCCGCGCCGTGGTGCCCCTCGTAGGTCGTACCGACCAGGAGGCCCCCGCAGATGACCACCAATCGCATCTCCTTGACCGAGCTGGAACGCGGCATCCCCTTCGAGCACCGGCACATCGGCCCTGACCACGAGGCGCAGGCCAAGATGCTCGCGCACGTCGGCTTCGGGTCGCTGGACGAGCTCACCGCCACTGCCGTACCCGACGTGATCAAGAGCGTGGAGGCCCTCGGCCTGCCGCAGGCGCGCACCGAGGCCGAGGTCCTCCGGGAACTGCGCGGCCTGGCGGAGCGCAACCAGGTGCTGTCGTCCATGATCGGCCTGGGGTACTACGGCACGTTCACCCCGCCGGTGATCCTGCGCAACGTCATGGAGAACCCGGCGTGGTACACCGCGTACACGCCGTACCAGCCGGAGATCTCGCAGGGCCGGCTGGAAGCGCTGCTGAACTTCCAGACCGTGGTCGCCGACCTGACCGGTCTGCCCACCTCCGGTGCCTCCCTGCTGGACGAGGGCACCGCCGCGGCCGAGGCGATGGCGCTCTCCCGCCGGGTCGGCAAGGTCAAGCAGGGCGTCTTCCTGATCGACGCCGACTGTCTGCCGCAGACCATCGCCGTGATCGAGACCCGTGCCGAGCCGACCGGTGTCGAGGTCGTCGTCGCGGACCTGTCCGACGGCATCCCCGCCGAGATCGCCGAGCGCGGTGTCTTCGGCGTGCTGGTGCAGTACCCGGGCGCCTCCGGTGCGGTCCGGGACCCCCGCGCGCTGATCGAGCAGGCCCATGAGCTGGGCGCGATCGTCACCGTCGCGGCCGATCTGCTCGCCCTGGCGCTGCTGACCTCGCCCGGCGAGCTCGGCGCGGACATCGCGGTCGGCACCAGCCAGCGCTTCGGCGTCCCGATGGGCTTCGGCGGGCCGCACGCCGGCTTCATGGCCGTGCGCGAGCAGTTCGCCCGCAGCCTGCCCGGCCGTCTGGTGGGCGTCTCCGTCGACGCCGACGGCAACAAGGCCTACCGCCTGGCGCTCCAGACCCGTGAGCAGCACATCCGTCGCGAGAAGGCCACCAGCAACATCTGCACCGCCCAGGTGCTGCTCGCCGTGATGGCCGGGATGTACGCGGTGTACCACGGCCCGGAGGGCCTGCGGACCATCGCCCGGCGCACCCACCGCTACGCCGCGGTCCTCGCCGAGGGCCTGCGCGCCGGCGGTGTGGAGATCGTCCACGACGCGTACTTCGACACGCTCACCGCGCGGGTGCCCGGCCGGGCCGCCGAGGTCGTCGCCGCCGCCCGTGAAGCCGGTGTCAACCTCCGCCTGATCGACGCCGACCTGGTCGGCATCGCCTGCGACGAGACCACCGCGCGGGCTCAGCTGGCCGGTGTCTGGGGCGCCTTCGGCGTACAGGGCGATGTCGAGCAGCTGGACGCCAGCGCTGCGGAAACGTTGCCGCAGTCGCTGCTGCGGACCGACGAGTACCTCGCCCACCCGGTCTTCCACCAGCACCGCTCCGAGACCGCGATGCTGCGCTACCTGCGCACCCTCGCTGACAAGGACTACGCGCTGGACCGCGGCATGATCCCGCTCGGCTCCTGCACGATGAAGCTGAACGCCACCACCGAGATGGAGCCGGTCACCTGGCCCGAATTCGGCCAGCTGCACCCCTTCGCACCGGCCGACCAGGCCCAGGGCTACCTCACGTTGATCCAGGAGCTGGAGGAGCGGCTGGCCGCGATCACCGGCTACGACAAGGTCTCCATACAGCCGAACGCCGGATCGCAGGGCGAGCTGGCCGGCCTGCTGGCCGTCCGCGCCTACCACCGCGCCAACGGCGACGAGCAGCGCACGGTCTGCCTGATCCCGTCCTCGGCGCACGGCACCAACGCCGCCAGTGCGGTCATGGCCGGTATGAAGGTCGTCGTCGTCAAGACCGGCGAGGACGGCGAGGTCGACACCGACGACCTGCACGCCAAGATCGAGAAGCACCGTGACGAGCTCGCGGTCCTGATGGTCACCTACCCCTCCACGCACGGCGTGTTCGAGGAGCACATCACCCAGATCTGCGCGGCGGTGCACGAGGCCGGCGGCCAGGTCTACGTCGACGGCGCCAACCTCAACGCGCTGGTCGGTCTCGCCGAGCCCGGCACGTTCGGCGGCGACGTCTCGCACCTGAACCTGCACAAGACGTTCTGCATCCCGCACGGCGGCGGTGGCCCCGGTGTCGGCCCGGTCGCCGTCCGCGCCCACCTGGCGCCGTACCTGCCCAACCACCCGCTCCAGCCCACCGCGGGTCCCGAGACGGGCGTCGGGCCGATCTCGGCGGCCCCGTGGGGGTCGGCCGGCATCCTGCCGATCTCCTGGGCGTATGTCCGCCTGATGGGCGGTGAGGGGCTCAAGCGCGCCACCCAGGTCGCGGTCCTCAGTGCCAACTACGTCGCCAAGCGTCTGGAGCCGCACTACCCGGTGCTCTACACCGGCCCCGGCGGCCTGGTCGCGCACGAGTGCATCATCGACGTCCGGCCGCTGACCAAGGCGACCGGCGTGAGCATCGACGACGTCGCCAAGCGGCTGATCGACTACGGCTTCCACGCGCCGACGATGTCGTTCCCGGTGGCCGGCACGCTGATGATCGAGCCGACCGAGAGCGAGGACCTCGCCGAGCTGGACCGGTTCTGCGACGCGATGATCGCCATCCGCGCGGAGATCGAGAAGGTCGGCTCGGGGGAGTGGGACAAGGACGACAACCCGCTGCGCAACGCCCCGCACACCGCGGCCGCGCTCGGCGGAGACTGGGCCCACTCGTACAGCCGCGAGGAGGCGGTCTTCCCGGCCGGCGTCGCCGCGGCGGAGAAGTACTGGCCGCCGGTGCGCCGGATCGACGGTGCCTTCGGTGACCGCAACCTCGTCTGCTCCTGCCCGCCGCTGGACGAGTACGACGGCTGACGGTCGAGTACGACGGCTGATCGTCACCGGCCCGTCAGGGCAACATCAAGGGCCCTCGGCAGTTCTGCCGGGGGCCCTGTTGTACGTGCCGGGCGCTCGCGGGTCAGGCCGCTGCGGTGACCCGGTGCGGGGCGATGACCTGCCCGTCCGGCAGCAGCTCACCGGTGTCCTCGAAGAGCAGGACGCCGTTGCAGAGCAGGCTCCAGCCCTGCTCGGGGTGGTGCGCCACAAGGTGTGCGGCCTCCCGGTCGGTGGAGTCCGCGGAGGGGCAAGGTGGTTGGTGCTGACACATGGAAGTTGTCTTTCGCTGCGGTGTGGTGAACGTCGTTGTGCGGCGCGACGAGCTCGATGAGGTGGTCATGGCCGCTCCCCCGTTTCATCGGTCGGTTCCAGTGTTGCCCTACGGACGGGATTCCGCAGGGATTTCGCAGCAGCGGTACTCACTCGATATCGACGCGTCACCCGTGCGGGCGGTTGCTTCCAATTGCACTCCTCTCCAAGGGGGTTGGGAGTGGTATCGGTGGGCTAGCCCGCGCGGGTGAGCGCGGCAGAGCGCCCCGCGGCCGGAAGGAGCCGTGGGGCACGCTCTTGCGGGGCGGCGCGCGCCGGCGTGCGGCAGGGCGCGGGCGCCGGTCAGGCGGGTTCGCGCAGCAGCGGGGTGGGCGACAGGCGCAGGGTGAGCCGCGGGAGCAGGTCGGCGACGCGGTGCGGGCGGTGCGCGGCGATCCCCGGGGGCGCGGGGGCCAGCGGGACCAGCAGGTCGGCGGGCGCGGGCAGCCCCTCGGCGCCGTCCGCGGCGAGGTCGTGGTGGAGCCATAGCGTGAGCATGTACAGCTCAGGGACGGAGAGCAGTCGCGGCTGGTAGGGCGCGGTGAGCGCGTCGGCCTGTGCCAGCGCCTGCTCGGTCGCGGCGACGTAGGGGCCGCCGCAGAAGCGGGCGAAGGTCCAGCCGTCCGCGGTGAGCATCGCCTCGGCGGTCGCCACGGCCCCCTCCCCGCCGCGGACCAGGAAGCTCCAGCCCGCCAGCCGGGTGTGCGGCGTGCCGCCGGCCTGGCTCACGTCGTCCCACACGTGCACGGGCAGCGGGTGGTCGGGGCTGAGCGGGCCCTGGTGCGTGCGCAGCGCGGAGACGGGGGCGGCTCGGAGGACGGTGGGCGAGCCGAGGGCGGCGAGAACGCTGCGCAGGGCGGGCGCAGGGGCAGCGGAAGTGTGCAGCGGCATGGTGGGTCGCCTCTCACGTCGGAGACACGGTGGAGCGCGGCAGGTGCAAACGGCGCTGTCTGCGTGCGGGCCAGAGCATGGCCGGCCGGGGCTGCGGCCCGGCGTGGGGTCAGGGCCCGCCCCCGCGCCGAATGGGTACACGCGACGCTGGGCGTCAACTCTCTGCCTCGTAACCGGAGTTTATACGACGTATGTTCTGAAAGTGTTTCGACTACCGGGCTTGTGGATTTTCGGCAAGGCGGAATCCAGACCCCTGGCCGAGGTGTTTTACGCCCCTTTGTGCGGGGCATTCGCCGTGCCACCTCGTAATTCATTCGCGATGCGGTAGGCCGGATCTCATCGGTGTTTCTCACGAGCGAAATGCGAACGACCATCGCCACTGAGATATGCCCTTGGAAGGTGCCGGGCGCTGCGCAACTTCGAGCCTATCGCCACCGGCATGCCCCTGAGGCGTTATCGATCAGATTGCCGGGGCATCATCGACCGTAGCGCGAGCCCCGGCGTGCAGTCCGTGGTCGCAGGCCGTTCACTCAAGGAAGGACCCTTCGATGGGGGAGAAGGTCGCCGCGGACGGGATCGACCTGGCCGACCGGGAGCGTTATCGAAGAAAGCTCCACGAGTGTCTCGAGGCATTGCAGAGGCTGCTGGCGGAGCAGCGGTTCGATCGGCCGAAGAATCTCATGGGCCTGGAGATCGAACTCAATCTCGCCGGTGCCGACGGGCTGCCCCGCATGATGAACTCCCAGGTTCTCGAACGCATCGCCAGCCGTGATTTCCAGACCGAACTGGCCCAGTGCAATCTGGAAGTCAACATCCTGCCGCACCAATTGTCCGGACGCGTCCTGGACCAGCTCGCCGAGGAACTCCGTGCCGGACTCGGCTACGCCGAAAGGAAGGCCCGCGAGGTCGCCGCCCGGATCGTGATGATCGGCATCCTGCCGACCTTGAACGCCACCGACCTGACCGCCGCCAGCCTCTCCGAGAACGACCGCTACGCCCTGCTCAACGAGCAGATGCGGGCGGCCCGCGGCGAGGACTTCGCACTCGACATCCAGGGCGTCGAGCACCTGCTGGCCCGGTCGCCGTCGATAGCGCCGGAGGCCGCCTGCACCTCCGTACAGCTGCATCTCCAGGTGACGCCCGGCCGCTTCGCCGCCGTCTGGAACGCGGCCCAGGCCATCGCCGCGGTGCAGGTGGCGATGGGCGCCAACTCGCCGTTCCTGTTCGGCCGCGAGCTGTGGCGGGAATCGCGGCCGCCGGTCTTCCAGCAGGCCACCGACACCCGCGCACCCGAGCTACAGGCGCAGGGGGTACGCCCCCGTACCTGGTTCGGCGAGCGGTGGATCGACTCCGCCTACGACCTCTTCGAGGAGAACCTGCGCTACTACCCGCCGCTGTTGCCGCTGTGCGGCCCCCAGGAGCCGCTCCGGGTGCTGGCCGAGGGCGGCGTGCCGGACCTCGCCGAACTGGTACTGCACAACGGCACGATCTACCGCTGGAACCGTCCTGTCTACGCGGTCGCCGACGGCGTCGCGCACCTGAGGGTCGAGAACCGGGTGCTGCCCGCCGGCCCCACCGTCGCCGACGTCATCGCCAACACCGCCTTCTACTACGGCCTGGTAAGGACACTGGCCGAAGAGCCGCGCCCGGTCTGGACACGACTCCCGTTCGCCGCCGCCGCACGCAACTTCGACACCGCCTGCCGGCACGGCATCGACGCCACCCTCCAGTGGCCGCGCTCCGGGCGGACCGGTGGGCTCGCCGAGGTCCCGGTGGTACGGCTGGTGCGCCAGGAACTGCTCCCGCTCGCCGCCCGCGGGCTGGACGCCTGGGGGGTGGAAGCGGCCGACCGCGACCACTACCTGGCCATCGTCGAGGAACGCTGCCGGCGCCGGGTGAACGGCGCCTCCTGGCAGGCCGCCGCGTTCCACCACGCCCGCCGCCAGGGCCTGGACCGGGACACCGCGCTCGCCGCGATGACCCGGCGCTACAGCGAGCTGATGCACCACGGGGAGCCGGTGCACACCTGGCCGGTGGCCTGGTCCGTCGGACCGCGACGGGCCGTCCCGGGACCGCGGCAGGCGGCGGCGACCGACGGGGTGTGACGGACGCGCGCCCGCCGGCCGGTGCCGGCGGGCACGCTCAGCTGACGCCGGTGCCGCAGTCGGTGCGGATCGTGGCCCTCGCCGCCGGGGCGTCGTCCGCACGGATGCCGGCCACCTCCACCGCGATCCGCACCGGCGTGCCGTCGCAGCGCTCGCCGAAGGAGAGCAGATCGCGGCGCAGCACCACGACCGAGCCCGCGGCGACGGCCAGGACCGGGCCGGTGGCGATCGCGACGGTACGGCGGCGTGCCCCGGACCGGGCCCCCGTACGCTGCGCTGCGGAGCCGTGGGGCAAGCTGTGTCGTCCCATTGCGGTGGCGCCTCGCCTTCTCGGAGCGCGATCGGGATGGGGTCCCGGGGCGACGGGGGAGGGGAGACGCGCCACGTGGAGGGCGCCCGTCCCCGGCCTGTCGCGCGCGTTCTTCGTACCTGCTGTCGAGACCCTGGCGGGGCGGTGGTGGCGACGAGGCGGTAATGCGGAAGTGGAGGAAGCGTGCAGTCGGATACAAGTCCCGTGGCCGATGCGGACGTTCCAGGGCACGGTCCTGGTGCCGGGGCCGGGGCCGGTGCGGGGGAGCCGCCCCGGAGCATCCTGCGGAGCGAGACGCTGATCGTGCTGGCCCTCTCGCTGGGCGCCAGCGCACTGTCGGCGCTGATCAGCTTCATCGGTTCGGTGACCAAACCGGGCGGCCTCAAGCACCAGGCGGCGACGCTCAAC
The DNA here is from genome assembly GCF_040651315.1 of Streptomyces sp. NPDC048506. Lineage (NCBI taxonomy): Bacteria > Bacillati > Actinomycetota > Actinomycetes > Kitasatosporales > Streptomycetaceae > Streptomyces > Streptomyces sp. NPDC048506. The sequence goes on along the minus strand of NZ_JBEZIX010000053.1, from coordinate 48,504 downwards.
GCCTCTCATGCGCCCGGTCGGCCGTGGCTGGATCTGGCCTGGCAACTGTTCGGGATCGCCTCCGCGCTCGTGCCGGTGGTGCTGGTCGCGCACCTGTTGCTGCGCGAGGCGCCTCCCGGGCAGCGGGGGCCCGGGCTCCGGGCGATCGGCTTCGACCGGCGGCGGCCCGGTTTCGACCTGAGCCGTGGGGTGGCGGTCGCGGCCGTCATCGGCGGCAGCGGACTGCTGCTCTACCTGGGCGCGCGGGCGGCCGGCGGAAACCTGACGGTCGTCCCAGAGGCGCTGCCCGAGGTGTGGTGGAAGATCCCGGTGCTGGTCGCCTCCGCGGTGCAGAACGCCGTCCTGGAAGAGGTCATCGTCGTCGGGTATCTGCTGCGCAGGCTGGGGCAGTTGGGTTGGACGCCGATGGCGGCGCTGGCGGCCAGTTCGGTACTGCGCGGTGCCTACCACCTCTACCAGGGCATCGGTGGCTTCTTCGGCAACATGGTGATGGGCGTGATCTTCGTCCTGCTCTACCGGCGGTGGGGTCGGGTCGGCCCGCTGGTCGCCGCCCACGCCATGATCGACATCGTGGCGTTCCTCGGCTACGCCCTGTTGGCGGGCCGGGTGGGGTGGCTGCCCACGGGGTGACGGACGGTTCACCCCCCCCGGCTCTCCGCGCCGCCGCCCCCCCCCGCTCCCTCTCCCTCTCCCTTCGGAGTGGGGCCGGGGGGCTGGGCGGCGTGCGGGTTCAGACGGTGGTCAGCAGTTCCCCGTCGATGACGGTGACCGCCGAGCCGGTCAACAGCGTGCGGTCGCCGCGCAGTTCGGTCCGTACGAAGCCGGTACGGGCGGCGCCCTGTAGGCCGACCAGTGCGGTACGGCCCAGCCGCGCCGACCAGAAGGGGGCGAGCGCGGTGTGCGCGCTGCCCGTTACCGGGTCCTCGTCGATGCCCACCGCCGGGAAGAAGCACCGCGAGACGAAGTCGTAGTCGCCGTCGGCGGCGTCGGCGCGAGCCGTGGCGATCACCCCGCGGCCGCCGCGTCCGGCCAGCGCCTTGAGGTCCGGGGACAGGGCGCGCACGGACTTCTCGTCGGTCAACTCGACCAGTAGATCGCCCACGTCGGGGCCGGTGTCGTGGGCCGAGCGGATCTCGGTGCCCAGGGCGGCCGTGACGACCGGCGGCACTTCCACGGGTGTCAGCGGCGCGGTCGGAAAGTCCATGGAGATCGCCCCGTCGTCGCCGGCGGTCGTGGTCAGCACTCCGCTGCGGGTGCGGAAGCGGACCGTCCCGGTGGCCGTCCCGGTGGTGTGCAGGACGTGTGCGGTAGCCAAAGTGGCGTGCCCGCACATGTTCACCTCGGCGGTCGGGGTGAGCCAGCGCAGCGCCCAGTCCGCGTCGCCGCCTGCGGGCAGCGGGTGCGCGAAGGCCGTCTCGGAGAGGTTGACCTCGGCGGCGACCTGCTGGAGCCAGGCGGTGTCGGGGAAGGCATCGGAGTCGAGGAGGACGACTCCCACGGGGTTGCCGGTGAAAGGACGCGTACTGAAGGCGTCGACGATACGAATCCTCATGGCCGTGAGCGTAGAGGGGCCAGAGGTCCGCAGGCCAAGGCCAATTCCCGGAAATTGGACAGGGTGGCGCGCCGCGGCGGTCGCCGGTCGATGCAGCTCGGGTCTTGCTTCGACGAACAGTCCCGATATATCGTTGAGGCATCGCGAAAGGATCGCGATCGATCAAGCGGAGAGGGAGGACGTCATCATGCGTTCCCAAGGGCGCGAGCACGGACATGAGCATCGACATGAGCACTGCGGGCCCGGGCGGCCCGGCGGCCGGGGGGAGTTCGCCGGCGGCTGGGAGCGGCGGCGTTCCGCCTTCGGTCCGTTCGGCCCGCCGTTCGGAGGTCCGCCCTTCGGTGGTGGCCGGGGGCGGGGCGGACCGCGCGGCCGGGCGCGCCGCGGCGATGTGCGCGCCTCGATACTGGCGCTGCTCAAGGACCGCCCGATGCACGGCTACGAAATGATCCAGGAGATCGCCGAGCGCAGCGGTGGGGCGTGGAAGCCCAGCCCGGGCTCGGTCTACCCGACCCTGCAACTCCTTGAGGACGAGGGGCTGATCACCAGCGCCAGCGAGGGTGGCAAGAAGCTCTTCTCGCTGACCGATGCCGGGTGCGCGGAGGCCGACAGCGGTTCGGACGCCCCCTGGGAGAACGCCGGTCGTGGCGTCGACTGGGAGGCGATGAACGAAATACGCAAGGCGGGCGGCGGTCTGGTCGAGGCGTTCCGGCAGGTCTGGGCCACCGGCACTCCCGAGCAGCGGGAGAAGGCCATGGCGGTGGTCAACAAGGCCCGCAAGGAGCTGTATCTGATCCTCGCCGAAGAGGACTGAGGGGTGGTGGACGCGCTCCGGGAGTCGGTGGACGGGGAGGCTCCCGGAGGAGGTTCAGGAGACCAGACCGGCGAGCTTGCGCAGTGACTCGTTGAGCGCGGCGGTCGCCGAGTCCTTGAGCTTGCCGGCCATCAGGGAGACCGCGGCGCCGGTGAACGCCCCGTCGACGCGGACGGTCGTCGCCCCGTCCTCCGGTGTGAGCGCATAGCGCATGCCGAGGTTGACGCCCATGGGGCCCTTGCCCTTGATGTCGAGCAGCCGGCCCGGCTCCAGTTCCTGCACGGTCCAGGTGACCTCGGCGGGGAAGCCCATCAGCTTCATGTTCTCCTCGTAGGCCGCGCCCACTTCCAGCGTCTTCGGGCCGCCCTTGGGGAAGGCGGTGTGCGTGACGTTCCACTGCCCGTACGACGCGAAGTCGGTGAGTCGGTCCCAGACCCTCTCGGCCGGTGCCTCGATGCGGGCCTGTGCGGTGACGTCGGCCATGCGATCACCCCTCCGGTGGCGGTCCTGGCTGGTGCCGCGGAACGTAGCCGTGCGGGGGTGAAGGTTCAATACCGGCGGCCCGGGAATTCTGATGGATCGTCAGATCGGCCCGGTCGGGGGTGACGGTGTTCCGGTGGCGGTCGTCGGTAATCGAGCGCCGCCCAGTCGATCTTCACGGTTCCTCCGTATTACCTCCGTCGTATCTCCTCCCTGAGGATGAGATCTCCTGTCGGCATGCCCAACCAGCGTCGGATGCGCAAATGCTTCCCGCCGGGGATGTTCCGGCGCTCAGTGGCTGGTGGGGTGGAGGCTGTGCAAAACCGTACTGCGTACAGCGGTGGCGACGGCCCCGCTCAGGATGACCTCGACGCCCAGCTCACGGTCGAGCTCGCCTCGGTGGTCTCCGCCGCTCGCAGGCGGGCCACCCGCGACGGCGACCGGCAGGTCGACACCGCCCATCTGCTGCACGGCCTCCTCGAATCGGACCCCGCCGTACGCGACGCCTTCGACGGCGGCCCCCAGGTCGCGCGGCTGCTCGGCTACCTCGTCCAGCGCAGCATCGGCTACGGGCTCCAGTGGCACGGCACCGTCGAGGATTCGGGTGCGGTCCCGGTGGTGATCGACGGCGGGGTCCCCGGATGGTCCCCGGCCGCGGCCGCCGCCTTGGACGGCGCCCTCGACCGTGCACACGCCCGTTACGCGACCCGCGCGGGCTGCCTCGATCTGCTCGCGGCTCTGGTGGACGACCCCGAATCGCGGGCCGTCGAGGTCCTGCGTCGGGCGTCCGTCGACACCGCCCGGCTCGCCGCCCGACTGGACGGGGAGCGCTCCGGCCAGGACTGACAGGGGACTGGGGGGTTCCGCTGCTGACGGTGGGTGTCATCATGACCCGATGCACGCGAGTTCAGGGAGCCCGGCGGGTCCGTCGACCGGCCCGGGCCAGGCACCATCGGCGGCCCGGGCGGCCCAGCACGCGCCCACCGCGCCCGGGACGAGCCGCGACGGTGCCCCCAAGGGGCGCGGCGCCGGTCTCGGGATCGCCCTGCTGTCCGCCTTCGCCTTCGGCGGATCGGGCGTCGCCGCCAAACCCCTGATAGCCGCCGGCCTCGAACCGCTGCACGTCACCTGGCTGCGGGTGGTCGGCGCCGCGCTGGTCATGCTGCCGGTCGCCTGGCGCCACCGTGCGCTGGTGCGCCGTCGGCCCGCCCTGCTCCTGGGCTACGGACTGCTCGCCGTCGCCGGCGTACAGGCCTGCTACTTCGCCGCGCTCTCGCGCATCCCGGTAGGTGTCGCGCTGCTCGTCGAATACCTGGCGCCCGCCCTCGTCCTGGGCTGGGTCCGCTTCGTCCAGAAACGGCCGGTCACCCGCGCCGCCGCGGTCGGCGTGGCGCTGGCGGTCGGTGGTCTGGCCTGTGTCGTCGAGGTCTGGTCCGGGCTGAGCTTCGACGCCCTCGGCCTGGCCCTCGCGCTCGGCGCGGCCTGCTGCCAGGTCGGCTACTTCGTGCTCTCCGACCACGGGACCGACGGCGAGGAAGCGGTGGACCCGCTCGGGGTGATCGCCTACGGCCTGCTGATCGGCGCGCTCGTGCTCACCCTGATCGCCCGCCCCTGGCACACGGACTGGTCTGTGCTGGGCGGCAGCGCGGAGATGAACGGCATCCCGGTGCCCGCCGTGGCACTGCTCGCCTGGATCGTGCTCGTCTCGACGGTGATCGCCTACCTCACCGGAGTGGTGTCGATCCGACGGCTCTCGCCCCAGGTGGCCGGGGTGGTGGCGTGTCTGGAGGCGGTCATCGCGACCGTGCTGGCCTGGGTACTGCTCGGGGAGCACCTGTCCGCGCCGCAACTCGTCGGCGGCGTCGTGGTGCTGGTCGGTGCCTTCATCGCGCAGTCGGCCAAGCCGGCGACGACGGAGACGCTGGTGGTGGCGGGGGCGCCCGCGGCCACCGGGTCCGGGGACGACTTGTCGGCCGTAACGCGCCCGACGTAGGGTGCCGATCATGCATGCGTTCGTGCTTCCCCCTCCCGCCGCGTAAGGCGGGCGGCGGCCTCTGAGGAAATCCCGGTTCGGGCTGGTTCCCGAGCCGGTCGTCGCTGCCTGCACACGGGACCACGCGACCATTCCACGGCGCACCGCGCCGTCCTGGATTTCCCGGAGCACCTTTCCCATGCATGCCATACCCTCCTCCTCCGCCCTGCCCGTGGGCCGGGGGCTGTTGTACGTGACGTTCGCCGCGACCGCCTGGGGCACCGCGGGCGCGGCCGCCGCCCTCCTCCACCGGGGCGGCGGACTGGGCCCGTTCGCGCTGACCTTCTGGCGCTCCGTGGGCGGCCTGGTCCTGCTCCTCGCCCTCCGGGCGCTGCTGCGCCGCCGGTCCGGCGCCCCGATCACCCCCGCCCCGAACGAGCCGATCCGGCGGCGCCTGACCCGGATCGCCGTGACCGGGATCGCCCTCGCCGTCTTCCAGGCCGCCTACTTCGCCGCCGTCGTCTCCACCGGGCTGGCCGTGGGCACCGTCGTCACCATGGGGGCGGGGCCCGTCCTCATCGCCATCGGGGCGCGCGTGACGATGGGGGAGCGACTCGGCGTCGGCGGCGTCCTGGCGGTTGCCGGGGCGTTGGCCGGCTTGGCGGTACTGGTCCTGGGCGGTGGCGGCAGCGCGACCGTCCGTCCCGCGGGGGTCGGCTACGCCCTGCTGTCGGCGGCCGGCTGCGCGGCGATGACGCTGGCCACCCGGCGGCTGGGCAGGGGTGGCGGCAGCGATCCGTACGCCTCGACGATCAGTGCGTTCGCGGTCGCGATGGTGTGCCTGCTGCCGCTCGCGGCGCTGGAGGGGCTGTGGCCCCAGGCGCATGACCTGGGCCGGACTCTGTGGCTGATGGGCTACATCGCGGCGGTGCCGACGGCGCTGGCCTACGGGTTGTACTTCGCGGGGCTGGCCGTCGTGCGCGCCGCCACCGCCTCCGTGATCTCGCTGATCGAGCCGGTGTCGGCCGCGGCGATCGCGGTGCTGTTCCTGGGGGAGCGGCTGACGGTGGCGACGGCCGTCGGAACCGGCGTGCTGCTGACGGCCGTCGCCGCGCTCGCGGTGACGGAGGCGCGCGGGGCGGTGGCCGCGGCGCGGACCGCGGCACCGGTGGCGGGCTGAGCGCGGATGCCCGGCCGGTCGCGCGCCGGCCGGGCAACCGCCGGACCACAGGCCGGGAGCGGAGGGCCGCCCCGGCGCCGGACGGTCAGGGCGTGCCCGTCCCCGTGCCGGCCGCACGCGCCGCGAGGCGGCGCTGCTGGTGGGTGCGGGCCGATGTGTCCCCGGGCGCGTTCCGCTCGGCGAGACGCTCCGAGATGCGCTGCTGGACGGACTCGCTCCGCTTGCCCCCGTACTTGAACTTGGCCCGCACCTCCCGCACTTCGAGGCGCAGTCCGCGGATGCCGGACAGCAGCCGTCCGTAGGGAGCCCGGTCCGCGGTCACCGGGGCCGAGCCGCCGTCCGGCTGGAAGTGGCCCATCTGCCGTTGCAGCAGCGCCGCCTTGGCCTCCGGGTCGTCCACGACATGGGCGGTGCAGGTCAGTTGGACGGCGGCGTAGAAGCTGGTGGGGACGCCGTGCTCGGGCGGCTGCTCCTCGGTCGCCTGCCACGGGCCGGGGATGAAGACGTAGTCGTCCACCACGCTCAGCAGGACCGTGGGGCGGTCGGCCAGCGCGCCCCAGATGGGGTTGGGGCGGGCGAGATGGGTGACCGCCTCCCCGCGGTCCGGGTCGTACGCGAAGTGCAGCGGCTGTACCATCGGCGGCTCTCCCGGCATACCGTTCGCCGCCAGCTGCCCGAAGTCGTGCGCGGCGAGCCAGCGTTGCCACTCGACGTCGTCGGTGGGGGCGTCCCAGGGGTGGATCAGCACGGGGTCTCCTCAGCGGGCCGGGAGGTATGCCGGCTCGGGCGTGCCGGGGGCGAGGTCGTCGGCCGGTATGGGCGCGCCGTACGCCGGGGCGACGGGAAGCACGCCGCTCCAGTACGGCAGCGCGAGGTCCTCCGGCTCGTCGTTGGGGCCACCGGTGCGGATCTTGGCGGAGACCTCGCGCAGGTCGAGCCGGATCACCGCGGTGGCGGCCAGCTCCTTGGTGTTGCCGGGGCGGGAGTCCGCGGCGCGCCCGGGCAGGACGTGGTCGACCAGCGCGTCGAGGGCGGCCTTCTTCTCCTCCGGGTCGGTCACCTGATACGCGGTGCCGTGCACCACCACACAGCGGTAGTTCATGGAGTGGTGGAACGCGGACCTGGCCAGGACGAGGCCGTCGACGTGGGTGACCGACACGCACACCTCCAGGCCCGGGTCGGGCGCGTCACCGGCCATCCGCAGGGGGCGGGACCCCGTCGAACCGTGCAGGTAGAGGCGGTCGCCGACGCGGCCGTAGAGCGTCGGCAGGACGACCGGGGAGCCGTCGCGGACGAAGCCCAGGTGGCAGACGTAGGCCGTGTCGAGGATCGCATGCACGGTGTCGTGGTCGTAGGCGGCGCGCTCGCGGGCGCGGGTCGGGGTCGTGCGGGCGGTCGGTTCGTACGACGCGGCGCTGGCCATTGCGATCTCCATTGCACTAGTGCATAATCGAGTTTGTGCTAGGAGAGTATCGGATCGAAGGGCGGCGCGCATCGGACATTGCCGCCAGCGTCGAGCGAGCCATCGGTGCGGGCGAGCTCCAACCAGGCGAAGTCCTGCCCCCGCTCAGGGAGTTGGCCGTCTATCTGGAGGTGAATCCCAATACGGTTGCGGCTGCGTACCGCACGCTCCGGGACCGAGGGGTGATCGAAACCGCGGGCCGGCGCGGCAGTCGGGTACGTCCCCGTCCTGCGAGCACCTCGCGCGAGGCGCTGCGGGTGGAGGTGCCCCTGGGGGTGCGGGACGCCTCCGACGGCAACCCCGACACGTCCCTGTTGCCCCCGCTGGAACGGGCGTTGGCCGAGGCCGTGGCGCGCAGCGTGGAACGCCCCGCGCTGTACGGCACTCCGGCCGTCGACCACGACCTGGCGGCGCTGGCCCGCTCCGCGTTCGCCGCCGACGGTGTGGCGGACGGCCCCATCGCCGTCACCAGTGGCTCACTGGACGCGATCGAGCGCGTGCTCGCCGCCCACCTGCGGCCCGGGGACACGGTGGCGGTGGAGGACCCGGGGTGGGGCAGTCTGCTGGACCTCGTCCCGGCGCTCGGACTGCGTCCGGTGGCGGTGGGAGTGGACGACGACGGCCCGCTGCCCGAGCAGTTGGCGCGCGCCCTCCGGGACGGTGCCCGTGCCGCGGTCATCACCGACCGGGCGCAGAATCCGACCGGGGCAGCCGTCACCGCCGCCCGCGCCGCGGAGCTCCGCACGCTCCTGTCCGACCATCCCGGCACGCTGCTCATCGAGGACGACCACGGCCACGGCATCGTCGACCTTCCGCTGCACCCCCTCTCCGGTACCACCGACCACTGGGCTCTGGTCCGTTCGACCGCCAAGGCCTACGGCCCGGACCTGCGCCTCGCGGTGCTCACCGGCGACGCGGTGACCGTCGACCGGGTGCGGGGCCGGCAGCGCCTCGGCCCCGGCTGGATCAGCCATCTGCTCCAGGACGCGGTCGTCCATCTGTGGCGCACCTCCGCGATCGACCCGACAGAGGTGGCCGGAGCGTACGGGCGACGGCGGGACGCGCTGATACGTGCACTGGCGGAGCGCGGGGTGTGCGCGCGGGGGCGCAGCGGGATGAACGTCTGGGTGCCGGTCCCGGACGAGACCGGCGCGGTGGCCCGACTCCTGCACTCCGGCTGGGCCGTTGCCCCCGGCGCCCGCTTCCGCCTGCACTCCCCGCCCGGCATCCGCATCACCGTCTCCGGGCTGGCCGACGACGACATCGTCCCGGTGGCCGATGCGGTCGCCGCGGCAACGGGGGTGGGGGAGGCGCGGCGGTACGAATGAGGGCCGGGCGGTCGATGAGCCGCGGGGACGGAGTCTGCCGTGTGGTGGTGATCGGCCGTGGTGCGCGGCGGGGCCTGGAGGACCCCGGCCTGCTCCTCGGTTCGCTCGGCAGCCCGGCAAGGCTCCTCGCCCCGTTCGCCCCGTCCACGCCGTCCTCTCGCGCTCCCCGCGATGCTCCTCAGCTCGGCACGGGGCGTGGAACTGCCCTGCGGAATCGGGCGGTTGGCCGCTGCGTCAGTAAGTGGGCCCCCACGTCGTCGGACCGGGGGCCGGGTGCGCACCCCGGTGGGGCGGGGTCGCGAACGTCGATCCGCGCACTGGTGGGCGCGTCGACCGGTGCATCTGTCTCAGTCGGTGCGTCCGTCGGTGTCCGTGCCCCGCCGGGGGGACGACCGGCGGGGCCTGCTCTGGGTGAGCGCCGCGCCGGCCAGCACGATCAGGGCCCCGACCGGGGTGTTCCAGCTCAACTGCTCGCCCAGGAGGGCCACTCCGGCGGCGGTGGCGATCACGGGGACGAAGTACGTGACCATCTGCGCGGTCGTCGGACCGATCTCGGCGACCAGCCCGTACTGAAGGAGGAAGGCGAAACCGGTGCCCAGTGCGCCGAGCGCGAAGACGGCGAGCAGCGGGACGACCGGGAAGTCGGTCGGGGCGGTGGTGAACAGCGGTGTCACCAAGGCCAGTTGGGCGGTTGCCAGGAGCAACTGGGTGCTGGACATGGACAGGTGCGACTGCTGCGCGCCGGCCAGCGTGCGGCGGACGTAGATCCAGCCGACGGGGTAGCTCAGGGACGCACCGAGCGCCATCGCGGTACCGGACAGATCCGTACCGGAGAAGCCCTGCCAGGCCCCGAGGACGGTCAGCACGCCCAGGAACCCGATGCCGAGTCCGGCCACCCGGCGCCGAGTGGGGCGGTCCTCGGAGAGCGCGACGACCGAGAGCGCCATGCCCCACAGCGGGGAGGTGGCGTTGCAGATGCCGGCCAGCGTGGACGGAATGGTCAGCTCGGAGTAGGCGAAGAGGGAGAACGGCAGCGCGTTGAGGAAGAACGCGGCGACCGCGAGGTGACCCCAGGTGCGGGCAGAGCGGGGAAGCCGCTCGCGCTTGATCGCGAGGATGGTCAGCAGCACCAGCGTGCCGAACGTCACCCGGCCCAGCGTCACCTGCAACGGCGCGAAGCTCTGGGTGCCCACCTTGATGAAGAGGAAGCTGAAGCCCCAGATCAGCGATAGCACCGCGAAGCGCAGCTGCCAGCCGAAGGCCCGGCGGCGGGCGGATCCACCGTCCGGAGCCGGCGTGGTTGCCGGGGCTGTCGAGGCGCGCGAGGGGCGCGAGTTGGGGAGCGCGGGAGAGGCCGGGTCGGTGGCGGCAGCCGGGGCGGTGGTCTGCGGGGGCGCGGCGGCGAGGGGCGCGGCGGGGGTGCCCGTGGGCTGTGCGGAGGCGGTGGGTGCGCCGGTGGCGGTGCTCATGGCGACCACGATGCTGTCTACAACTTCGTAGCACAAGCGAATTTTCGTGGGAGGTATCGCTTAGTATTGCTTATATGTTGAACCTTGATCGCCTACGGACGTTGAGCGCTGTCGCCCGCCATGGATCGGTGAGCGCGGCCGCCGACGGACTGCACGTGACGACCTCGGCGGTCTCGCAGCAGATCGCCAAGCTGGAGCGGGAGACCGGACAGCAACTGTTGGCGAAGAACGGGCGCGGGGTGCGGCTGACCGATGCCGGTCGGCTGCTCGCCGACCATGCGGTGCGCATCCTCTCCCAGGTCGAGCTGGCGCAGGCCGAGCTGGAGGCGCACCGTGGCCAGGCGGTGGGCGAGCTGCGCCTCGGTGCGTTCCCCACCGCCGCCCGGGGGCTCTTCCCGTCCGCCCTCGCCGCGCTCCGCGTCGAGCACCCCCAGCTGCGCGCGCGGCTGACCGAGATGGACCCGGACGCCTCGGTGCGCGGAGTGGTGCGCGGCGACATCGATCTGGCCGTCGTCCTGGACTGGTACAACCGCCCGCTGTCCCTGCCCGACGGGCTGGCGAAGGCCCCGCTGCTGGACGATCCGGCCGATGTGGCGATGCCGTCGGCCCACCCGCTGGCCGCACGACGGTCCGTGGAACTGGAGGAGTTCGCGGACGACGAGTGGATCTCCTGGCCGCAGGGGGAGTTCTGCAACGAATGGCTGATGTTCACGCTGCGCAGCAAGGGGATCGAGCCGCGCATCGCGCACATGGCGGAGGAGCACGGTACCCAGCTCGCCCTGATCGCGGCCGGACTGGGCGTCGCGGTGGCTCCGCGGCTCGGCCGCGGGCCGGTGCCGCAGGGGGTGAGCGTGGTGCCCGTACGCCATACGATGCGCCGCCATGTCTACGCCATCTGGCGCGCGGACGCGGACCGCAGACCCTCGATCCGCGCCGCGGTGGGTGCCCTCCGCACGGCCGGCAGGAAGCTGGAGGACGGCTGAGGCTCAGGTCGGGTCGACGATCCCGCGGATGACGCCCAGCTCCAGCAAGTCCTGGGGACGGATGCGGAGTTGGTCGGCGGTGTCCCGGACCTGTTCCCGGTCGCGTTTGAGGATGGCGGCGGCCAGCTCCGGGGCGATCACGGAGAAGTAGCTGTCGGGGGTCGCCCAGAGCCGGCCCGGTGCGGCCAGGGCCAGCGCGCCGCCGGACCCGCCCTCGCCGATGAGCAGGGACGTCACCGGCACCCGGACGGTGGCGAGTGCCGTGAAGGCGTCCGCGATCGCCGCGCCGGCGCCGGCCCGCTCGGCGGCCGCGTCATTCGCCGCACCCGGGGTGTCCACGAGGGTGAGGACCGGGATGCCGAGCCGGTCCGCGAGTCGGACGAGGCGGGCGGCGGTACGGAAGCCGGCCGGCCGGGTGGCCGTGCCGCACTGCGCCGCGAAGGCGATCGTCCGGCCGTCGCGACGGCCGAAGCCGCACCGCACCCCGGGGTCGACGCCGCCGCAGCGGTCGCCGCTGACCTCCTCCCGGTCGTCGAAGTACGCCTCCAGATACGCGTCTGCCCGCGGTCTGCGCTCCTCGCGCGCCCGCACCACCGCACCCCAGCCGGTCTCCGGCAGCCCCGGGGCGCCGAGCGCGGCCGGCGGCGGCGCCGGCTCGGGGGCACCCCCGGGCTCCCGTGCCGGGCACAGCAGCCGCAGCCACCGCTGGAGCGTGGCGCGCAGCAGGTCGGGTGGGACGACCGCGTCGACCTGGCCCGCCGCCAGCTGACCCTCGGCGGAGTAGGCGTACGGATCGGCGTCCGGCGGGCGTACTCGTGAGCCGGCGAACCCGACCTGTGCCCCCGGGAGCGCGAGGACCACATCGGCGGACGCGCCGAGCGTGGCCCAGCCACCGCCGGTCGTCGGATCGCGCAGGACGGCGATCTGCGGCAGCCCCGCGGCACGGTTGAGCGCCGACTGCCGGGCCACCCGCTGGAGTTGGGCCAGCGCCCGCATGCCCTCCTGCATCCGGCTGCCGCCGGTGGCGATCAGCGCGACGAGCGGCAGCCGCCGCTCCCTGGCCTCGGTGTAGGCGGCCTCCAGCCGGTCGCCGGTGCGCTCACCCAGCGAACCGCCCAGGAACCGGAACTCGAAGGAGAGCACCACCGCCTCCGTGCCCCCGAGCGTGGCCAGGGCCGCGACCACCGACTCGTCCTCGCCGGTTCGCGCGCGGGCGCGCGCCCGCGACGCGTCGTAGCCGCGCCAGCCGAGCGGGCCGTCCGGTGCGGACGGCGGAACGGCCGGACCCTGCCGGCCGTGCCCGCCGACGGGCACGGCCGGCAGCTCGCTGTACGCGTCCGTGACCGCGGCCAGGGCCTGGCGGGCCGTCAGCCGGCTGCACGGCAGGTCGGCGTCACGCACGGAGTTCTCGCTTGAGGACCTTGCCCATGTCGTTGCGCGGCAGCGCGTCCAGGAAGTGCACCGTGCGGGGGCGTTTGTGCGGCGCGAGCTGCCGCGCGACGTGGTCGGCGAGCTCCTCGGCGGACGGTGGCGGGCCGGCGTCCGGGCCGCTCTCCGGCACGACCCAGGCCACGATCCGCTCGCCGAGGTCGTCGTCCGGGGCGCCGGTCACCGCCGCCTCGGCAACCCCGGGGTGCGCCAGCAGCGCGTTCTCGATCTCGCCCGCGCCGATCTTGTAACCGCCGCTCTTGATCAGGTCGGTGGCCTTGCGGCCCACGATGCGGTAGTTCCCCGAGGCGTCGCGGACCGCCATGTCGCCGGTGCGGAACCAGCCGCCGTCGAAGGCCGAGGCGGTGGCGTCGGGGCGGTTCAGGTACTCGGTGAAGAGGTTCGGGCCGCGGACCTGGATCTCACCCACGGTCTCGCCGTCGTCCGTCTCGATGCTCCGGCCCGCGTCGTCGACCAGCCGGACCTGCACGCCCGGCAGCGGCACCCCGACCGTGCCCAGGGCGTCCGGACCGTCCGCCCGCACGCTGGTGTTCATCAGCGTCTCCGTCATGCCGTACCGCTCGATCACCCGACGGCCGGTGGCCGCCGCGATCCGCTCGTGGTCCGTCAGCGGCAGCGCGGCCGATCCGGACACCAGCAGCCGGGCACCGGCCAGCGCCTTGGCGAGCGCCGGATCGTGGCCGACCGCGGCGGCCAGGCGGTGGTACATCGTCGGTACGCCGAACAGCATCGTCCCGTCCGCCGACAGCTCCCGGGCGACCGCATCGGTGCTGAAGCGACCCAGGTGGTGCACGCTGCCGCCGCGCCGCAGCGGCCCGAGGACGCCCAGGATCAGGCCGTGCACATGGAACAGCGGGAGGGCGTGGACGAGGACGTCGTCGGCCGTCCACTGCCAGGCGTCCTGGAGGGCGTCCAGGGTGCGCGCGAGGGCCCGGCGGGGGAGTACGACGCCCTTGGGCGGGCCCGTCGTGCCGGAGGTGTAGACGATCAGGGCCGGTGCCTCGTCGCCCGGCTCGTGCGGCAACGGGGCCGGCTCGGTCCGCTCCGACGGCTCGCCGGCGTCGACGTCGACACGGGGCAGGGCGGCGAGCGGCCCCGGCAGGCCGGCGCCCGGCTCCGCCAGGACGAGGGAGGGCGCGCTGTCGCCCACGATGTGCGCCAGCTCGCGCTCGCCGATCTTCGGATTCACCGGTACCGCGGCCACCCCGGCGAGCAGCGCGGCCACCACCGCGACCGAGGTCTCCAACGTGGGCGTCGCCCAGACGGCGATCCGCGACGCGCCGCCGATCCGCTGGGCCAGCGCCCCGGCCACCGACGCCAGTTGGCGGTAGCTCAGCGCACGGTCGCCGAAGCGCAGCGCGGGTGCGGTCGATGCGTCGCGCAGTGCGGGGAAGAGCACGGTCACCGGATCTCCTTCGTCCTCGTCGGCGCCCGGCCCGGCGCGGCCGAGCCGTCCCGCTCCCGCACCTGCGCGGTGCGGGGCGGGCTGACACCACTCTCGCAGAGACCACTGACAGTGCGATCACCGCGCGCCATGCGAGCACTGTGCACGGTACGACCGGCCGTCACTATGCGTGGTGCGACCGCCGTGCGCGATGAGGCCGCCGTGCGCCATGCCGTCCCGGCGCGGCGATCGGTGCCGGTGCCCCGGCCGGTGCCACGGGATCGTGCCCCGGGATCGCGCTCACCCCGGAATCTTCCGGAAGTCCCACGACACGACGGTCTCCGGCGCGAGCCGCAGCCAGGCGTGCCGACCGTCGTGCGGCATCGCGGACATCCCGAAGTACTTCTGCGCGAACAGCCGCTCCGGAGCGTCCAGTTCGGCGCACGCCTCGCCGGTGCGCGGCGCCTCGCCGACCCGCTCCGCGCGGCCCGCCAGCTCTACCCCGCGCAGTTCGCCGTACTCGTGCCCGTCGTCGACGACCACCGCGATCCGCGGGTCCTTGCGCAGCTGGGCCCACCGCTTGCTGCGGGTGATCGAGTACAGCCACAGGGCCGCCCCGTCCCAGGCGAACCACAGCGCCCCGACGTGCGGTGCGCCGTCGCCGCCGACCGTGGCGATCCGGCAGGTCCGCTGCTCGGTGAGGAACCCGTCCCGCTCGGCCCGCGTCATCATGATCCGGCGCCCGCGCCGCTGTGTCCCGGCCATCCGTCATCGCCTCCGCTACCGTCGTGCACCCGTGTCCGACCCCGACGCCCGACGTCGTCCAGCCGTATCTGACTGTGCGTCAGAAATCATGGGTGCTCTTCCTGCGGGACGCAATGCCGGATACCCTCGCCCGCCCCGGCGGCGACCGTCGTGACGCGGCCCACCGGGGACCACCGTGCGGGAAAGCAGACCACCAGAGGGGAATCGCCATGCCACCGGACGCCCGACGGCTCGACGAGCAACTGGACCCCGCCTCCACGGTGCTGCTCACCGTGGAGTGCCAGCGCGGCGTGGTCGGCCCGGACAGCGCACTGCCCGAACTGGCCGCGATCGCCCGCGCATCGGGAGCGCTGGCGAACATCGCCCGCCTGGTGGCGGCCGCACACGACGCCGGTGTCCAGGTGCTGCACGCGGTCGCCGAACGCCGCCCCGACGGCCGCGGCGCGAGCCGCAACGCCCGCCTGTTCAGGGCTGCCGAACGGCTGCCCGTCCAGCAGTTCGTCGGGTCCACCGCGGTGCGCATCGCGGAGCCGATACCGGTGGCGGAGGAGGACCTGGTGGTGCGCAGGTTGCACGGCCTCTCGCCGATCGCCGGCACCGGCGTGGACGCGCTGCTGCGCAACGTCGGGTGCCGCACCCTCGTCGTCACCGGGGTGTCGGCGAACGTGGCGATCCCCAACGCCGTCTTCGACGCGGTCAATCTGGGGTACACCGCCGTGGTGCCCGCGGACGCCATCGCCGGCGTGCCGGCCGAGTACACCTCGGCGATGGTCCGCAACACCCTTGCCCTGGTCGCCACCGTCACCACCACCGGTGACGTGCTGAGCAGCTGGAAGCGGCCCCGTCGCGGCCGCTGAACGGGCGCCGCGGTCCCGGCGCGCACCTGTGCGGCCAGGAGTCGGGTCGGGCGGGCCCCCGTCAACCGAGAGTGACGGAGCCACCCTTGACGACCACCTTGGCGGACGACGACCTGGTCGCGGGCCCGCTGTGGTGCCAACTGGGGCACGCGCGGGTGCCGGTCAGGGTTCGATGACGAGGTCCTCGATGAGGCCGTCGTTGAGGGCAAAGCGGTAGTGCAGGTCCACTACCCCGCCCGGGAAGTTGCCCTCAAGGTGGTGTGTGGCGATGTAGTGGTCCGTGTCGACCTTCTGTGCGCCGGTGAGTTCGATCGTGTACGTGTACTCGCTGGCGGAACGGCTCAGCCAGGTCTCGATCGCCGGGGCTCCCCGGCGGGTCTTGCCCTCGTCGGTCACGGTGGCGTCCGGATGGAAGGTGCTGAGTGCGGTGGCGGTGTCATGAGCGCGGTGGGCGTCCAGACAGCGAGTGAGCAGCTCGGGCAGGGCGTCGGGGGCGATGTCCTGGGGCTGGTCGGTGTGCATGGCGGTTCCTGACGGTGGTGGAGGAGTTCACACGGTGGGGATGGTGCCGCCGTCGATGACGTGCTCGGCGCCGACGATGGCGGAGGCGCGGTCGGAGGCGAGGAAGGTGACGAGTTCGGCGACTTCTTCGGGGCGGTTGGGGCGGCCCAGTGGGATGCCGCCGAGGGAGTCCATGAGCTGTTTCAGCGCCGCTTCGCGGGTGGTACCGGTGTTCTCGGCGATGCGGGCGACAAGGTTGTCAGCGGCGTTGGTCTGGACGAAGCCTGGGGCGACGGTGTTGACGCGGACGCCGTGCGGTGCGACCTCGTTGGCCAGGCCCTTGCTGTAGGTGGTCAGCGCGGCCTTGGCGGCGGCGTAGGCGAGGGTGCCGTTCCACAGGGGCATGCGGCGCTGGATCGAGGAGAGGTGGATGATGACGCCACGGCCGGCTTCGATCATGGCGGGCAGCAGGCCGCGATCCAGGCGGACGGCGGCGAGGAGGTTGACGTTCAGCTCCCTCGCCCAGTCGTCCTCGTCGAGGACCGCGTATCCGCCCGAGGGCGCTTCCGAGCCGCCCAGGTTGTCGACCAGTATGTCGACACCGCCGAGGCGGCGGAGGGCTTCCTCGACCACGGTGGCGGCCCGTTCGGGGGTGGCCAGGTCCGCGGTGATCATGTCCGAGGGAGAGACGTCGTCCGGTCGGTTGCGCGCGGTCACCAGAACGGTGGCGCCGGCCCGGGCCAGACGTCGGGCGACAGCCGCGCCGACCCCTTTCGTGCCGCCGGTGACCAGGGCCCGCCGGCCCTTCAGGGATTCGCTGACTGCTCTGACGGGCGTGGTCATGGCGAGCTCCGTTCCCGGGTACGGGCAGGCAGGAGCACCGCACCCGCCATTTCCTCCACGACGCCTTCGACGGCTACACCCGCTTCGACCAGTTCCAGGAGAACCTCGGCATCTCCACCAGCATGCTCACCGCACGCCTCAAGACCCTGGTCGCCGACGGCCTCCTGGAGCGCCGCCCCTACCAGACCAACCCGGTGCGCTACGAGTACGTCCTGACCAGCCTGGGCCGCTCTCTGCGTCCGGTGATCATCACTCTGGCGGCCTGGGGCAACTCCCGCCTCACCCCCGAGCAACGCAGCATGATCCTGGTCGACGCCGCCAGCGGCGACGAAGTCGAACCTGTGGTCGTCGACGCCAAGACCGGCCGCCGCCTCGACGACAGCCACGCCTACGTGTTCACCGCCGGCCCCGCCGCCAGCCGCGCCATGCACGCCCGCTATGACCGAATCACGGCCATCACGCCTGACGGTGCAGTCGCCACCTGACGTCTGTCTCGCAGACAGGCGGCGAGCCGTGCCCTTGAGCGGATGGGTCCGTTGCCGGTGTGTGAGGAAGCCGGATGCACAACCCTGGCTTGTCGGCCATGAGTTGTTGGCGATGAGCTGTGGGCGAACAGCGAGCCGCTGCTGCCGGTTCGGCGCCGTCACCCTCTGCACCCGGGCAGACGTCCGTGTCGTCCGCCGGCGCAAGCCAAGGAGCCTGCTTCACCGGTTCCTGGCGTCACCGGAGGACGCACCCTGCCCGCCAATGGCACCCGAGCGGGCGGCAAGGACGATCCCCTTACTGTAACCCCATGCCCGATAGCACGTTCTGGACGCTCCCGGCCGACCGTATGACCACCGGCAGCGGGCTATGTTACGAACTGACCGTCCTCCACCCGCCGTTCACCGTGGACGCGGCGGAACTCCCGCCCAACGATCCCGGCCTGGCGGCCGCGTTGGCCCGCTCGCTGGACACGATCGACGACGTGATCGAAGACCTCGGCCCCCGCAAGCGGAGCGACACCCACACGGTCACCACCCGGGCCGATCTGGATGTCGTGCACGTCGGGGTGTGGGGCAACCTCATGTCGATCTCCGATCCGGCGTTCGCGGACGACGGCAACGACATGCCGCTTCTCGCCGAGGCCACCCGCCTGCGCAAGCGGTTCCCCGACGCGCGGATCGTGGGCCGGGTGGAAGTCCACTGCGGTGCCGAGCACACCGAAGACCTCGTATGGCTCCCGGACGGCACCATGTTCCACGCCTGCGGCTGGCCCGGCGACGAACCGTTCGTCGTCTCCGGTGACCCCCAGGCCGTGATGGCCGCCCTCGGCATCACCGCGGAAGTCCTCGACGATCTTGAGGTGTACTTCGACCTGGACGACGAGCCGAACCAGAACGACTGGGGCGCGCTCGCAAGCGCGTGCCTCGGGGAAGCCGACCCGTGGGGCAGGCGCGACCTGGACGCCTCGGCGCTGCGAGTGCGGCACAGCGAGCACGCCACCAGCCACATGGAGTCCCTCTACTTCATCAGCGACTGACGCCCTTCAACGACACCTACACACGGCCGGGTTGACATATCGACATGGCCTTACCCGTTTCCTGTGGACGGGCGGAACCGTCCAGATGATCGATGCCAGGGGAAGTCGGTGACTGTGCACCGAGGTCTCGCTGGTTCGTGGTGGTCAGGCCGGTCCGTAGATGGCGTTGTCGGCCTTGGCGATCAGTGCCCAGTTCTGCGGCGTCCAGCGGACAGTACGTCTCGTCTCCGGTGCGGTGGCCGTTCACGGCACCGCCCATGTCCGGCTCGACGCCGTCGGCATCAACGAGCGTCAGGTCGAGGGCCGCGCCGGCTCGACCGACGACCTACTGAAGGATTCGCCGCAACTCGCTCCCCGGTGGCCGGTCGTGGGCATCGCGCCACAGCCCAGCGACGCGGGGTGCTCCGCATGGCCTTCCCCACCGACGACGGCAACGATGTCCTGCACGGCAGTGGCGGGGCCGACGTCCTCTACGGCGGCAAGGGCAACGACAAGCTGTACGGCGAGGCGGGTAACGACACGTCGTGGGGCAACAGCGGTGACGACGTCCTGTGGGGCGGCCCGGGCACCGACAAGCTCTCCGGGGGCCCGGCCGCAACGAACTGCACCAGAACTGAGCTTGTTTCTCGGTCCTGCGGCGGTTGCTCAGTCGGGCAGGTTGCCCTCACCACCCAGATTGGCGACCATGCGGCGCAGGACGTTGATCGTGGTCACGAAGTCGGCCGTGTCAATGCCTTCGTGCATCTGCTGATGCACTCGCACGTTGCGCTCCCCGGCCCGCACGCGCCCGTCCTCACCCGCCTCGGTCAACGTCAGCCTCGCCGAGCACCAGGCGTGCGAGAGTTCGGGATCTGCCTATCCCAGACGCTCGGCCCAGTCCTTCGGGACTCGTCCCGCGGGGCCGGGGGTGGGCTGGTCGGCCGGGTGACTCTCAGGGGGAGCCAGGGGCGGGCCCGAGCCGTACACCTGCGAGGTCTCGTAGTCGTAGAACCAGGTTTCGCCCGGTTCGAAGCTGCGGATCACCGGGTGCCGGCTGTCCCGGGCGTGGGCCGTCGCGTGCTTGGCGGGCGAGTCGTCGCAACAGCCGATGTGGCCGCACTGTGCGCAGCGTCGCAGATGGAACCACCAGCCGCCACTGGCGTCGCATTCGGCGCAGCCGGTTCCGCTGGGCGGGACCGAGGGGTCGATTCCGTTCGGAGAACTCATGACGGCTCCTGTGGGGAACGGGGGTCGGCGGAGGCCAACGGCAGGCGGACCTGGAAGCGGGTGTCGCCGGGGACGGAACGGAACCTCAGGTCCCCGTTGTGTTTGTTGACGATGATGCGCCAGGAGATGTCCAGACCGAGACCGGTGCCCTCGCCCACCGGTTTGGTGGTGAAGAAGGGATCGAAGATGCGGTCGCGGATCTCCGCGGGGACTCCTGGACCGGTGTCGCGGAATTCGACGAGCAGATGGTCACCTTCGCGCGCGGTGCGCACTGTCAACGTGCCGTCGGCGTCCGTACTGTTCATCGCTGCGGCGGCGTTGTCGATCAGATTCGTCCATACCTGATTGAGCTCGCCGGGGTAGGCGGGGATCTTCGGCAGGCCGCGGTCGTAGTCCTTGACGACGGTGATGTGGGGGCCGATCTTCGCGGAGACCATCAGCAGGGTGCTGTCCAGCAGTTCATGGACGTCGGTGACCTGGTACGGCGCTCGATCGAGTTGCGAGTACTGCTTGGCTGCCGTGACGAGGGTCGAGACGCGGGTGGTCGACTCCTCGATCTCGTTCATCAACAGCTCGGTTTCCACGGTGTAGTTGAGCCATCGCATGGCGTCCTCAAGGGTGTCGCTGTCCACGGCCGCGGCGACCTGGTCCAGCCAGTCGGTGTCGAGGCCGGCCTGTACGAAGGTCGGCGCGAGCTGCCAGCCGTCGCCGATGCCGTGGTCGTCCAGCCAGTCGGAGAGGGCGTCCTCCCGGTCCGAGGCTTCCAGCGGGCTCAGGGTGGTGGCCTTGGCCACGCGTTCGGCCGTGCGCTCCTGGACGTCGACGAGCGTCTCCAGGGTGTCGCGCCGGTACGAGCGTGCCGCGATGACGCCGAGCTTGTGGCGCATTCCGGCGACCCGCTCGCGGAGCGCGGAGGTGGCGCGCACGGCCGCGGCGGCGGGGTTGTTCAGCTCATGGGTCAGGCCCGCGGACAGCGATCCGAGAGCCAGGAGCCGTTCTCGCTGGCCGATGGCCTCCTGAGCGGTCTTGGTGCCGAAGAAGAGGCCTTCCAGCAGGTGCACGGCCATCGGAAACCACTCGCGCATGACCGCGGCGAAGGTCTCCGCGGGCAGCACGAAGAAGCGTGCGGGCTCGATGACACTCAGGGAGCTGTTGTACACCTGCCGCAGGCGGTCGCCCAGGTAGGCCTGGAAGGCTCCCGCGTACACCCCGCGGCTGGAACTCCGGTTGATCTCCACGTCGTAGTCCCCGATCCGGCGCGAGAGAACGACGGTCCCTTCGAGCAGCACGTAGAAGCACGTTGCCGCGTCGCCCTCCTCGTACACGGGCCCGGGTGCGAACTCCTCCACCCGGCCTTCGCGGCAGAGCCGGGCGAGCTGGTCGGGGGCCAGCTTCTCGAACAGGAACAGCGAGCCGAGTTCCTCCTGGCTGCATGGCATCGGCCGGCCGTTCATAACTGCTCCAGGTATCGGTGGGCGAGCATGACCGCCATGGCTCCCTCGCCCACCGCGGAAGCGACACGCTTGGCGGACTCGGCGCGGGCGTCACCGGCCACGAACACGCCCGGGACGTTTGTTTCCAAGTGGTAGGGCGGCCGGTCCAACTCCCAGCCGGCCGGCGGACGCCCGTCCGTGGTCAGGTCGGGGCCGGTCAGGATGAACCCGCGGGCGTCCCGGAGCACCGTGCCCTCCAGCCAGTCGGTCAGCGGGGCCGCGCCGATGAAGACGAACATCCACTGGGCGTCGACGAGTTCGGTGCGGCCGGTCGTGGTGTCGCGCAGGGTGATCTGTTCCAG
Source organism: Streptomyces sp. NPDC048506 (assembly GCF_040651315.1). NCBI lineage: Bacteria > Bacillati > Actinomycetota > Actinomycetes > Kitasatosporales > Streptomycetaceae > Streptomyces > Streptomyces sp. NPDC048506. The sequence goes on along the minus strand of NZ_JBEZIX010000053.1, from coordinate 26,942 downwards.
TTGACGCGATCCGTGGGCGGCGTCGACGACCGTGTTGGTGCGCACGGAGATCGTGGGCGTCTCGTCGACCTGCTGGACGAGGTAGTGCGACATCGAGGTGGACAAGGACGGCCTACGCACCAGTATGGTGACCGCCTTGGCGCTGCGGGCCAGGTATATCGCGGCCTGGCCGGCGGAGTTCGCGCCGCCGACGATGTACACGTCATGGCCTTGGCATGCGGCCGCTTCGGTCAGGGCCGAGCCGTAGAACACTCCGCAGCCGGTCAACTCGGACACGTGGGGTGCATCCAGTTGCCGGTACGACACGCCGGTCGCAAGGATCACGGCGTGCGCGGCGACAGCGGAGCCGTCCGAGAACCGGACGACGCGCGACGCGCCGTTGACCTCCAGCCCGGTGACCTCGCGCGCGGTCAGGATCTCGGCACCGAACTTCAACGCCTGACGCCGGGCCCGGTCGGTGAGCTGTGCCCCGGACACCCCGTCCGGAAAGCCGAGGTAGTTCTCGATGCGCGAGCTCTGGCCCGCTTGGCCCCCGGTCGCGGAGCGTTCCACGAGGACGGTCCGCAGGCCCTCGGAGGCCCCGTACACCGCCGCACCCAAACCGGCGGGTCCGCCGCCGATGATGACGAGGTCGTAGAAGTCGGTAGCAGGTGTCGTCGCGAGGCCGACCCGGGCGGCGAGTTCCCGGTCCTCGGGTTCGACGAGGGCTGTGCCGTCCGGGGCGATCACCAGCGGGAGCCGCAGACCCTCCTGGCCCGCGGCGCACAGCAGCCGCCGGCCTTCCGGATCCTCGGACGAGTACCAGCGGTAGGGCACCTGGTTCCGGGCCAGGAACTCCCGCACGGCCGAGGAACGCGCCGACCAGCGGTGTCCGACGACCTTGGTGACGGTCACCGGCCGGTGGTCGGTGGCCTGCCAGGCCCGCAGGAGATCGTCGAGGACGGGGTAGAGCTTCTCCTCGGGCGGCTCCCAGGGCTTGAGGAGGTAGTGGTCGAGATCGACGACATTGATCGCGTCGATGGCCGCGCCGGTGTCCGCGTACGCGGTCAGCAGCACCCGTCGCGCGCCGGGATGGATGTCGAGAGCCTGCTCGAGGAACTCGATGCCGTTCATCTCCGGCATCCGGTAGTCGGCCACGATCACCGCGACGGGGGTGCCGCGCAGCTTCAGCTCACGCAGGGCGGCAAGGGCGGACGCGCCGGACTCCGCGCGTACGATGCGGTACGACTCACCGTACCGACGCCGCAGATCGCGGGCGACAGCACGCGATACGCCCGGGTCGTCGTCCACGGTCAGGATGACGGTCCGCGCCGGACTGGCAGCCTGTTCTCTCGGCATTCCGTCCCCGGTCGATCGCCCTTCCGCACCGAGTTCATGTGCCTGTCCGGCACACCGGTGCGGCAGCCATACCCATTTTATGGATGGCTGTCATGGCCTGCTACGCAAGGTCAGGAGTGCGGCGATCTGCTGGTAGGTGCCATATAGGTGCAGGTAGGTGCCGGTAGCTGCCGGGGCATGTGAGGTCGCATCCGTGAGGCGCCGGCCGGGCTGGGTGTGCTCGCTTCGGTGGGTGGCCTCGCTGCTGAGCCGCCCCGATGCGGCCTGAGGAAACGCACAATTTTTCGCCTTAAGTAACCCTTGTGCATGTTGGATTTAAAGCGCATATCTGTGCGATAGGGTCTGAGGTGCCTCGCACCGCACCAGCCCCCACCGCAGTCGGGCCCGCAGGCCGATGAAGCCGCGCGCACCGTCGGCGCCCAGGGCCTTCGCGCCGCGGCGACCCCGTGGACAGATGGGAGTAACGTCCTTCATGGCACGGCCACCTCGCCGCAATCCGCACCCGGCTGCGTGGGTGACCACCAGGCAGCCCGCAGGGTTGGCTCGTCCCGAGCGGACCGGCGTCCCGGTCCAGACGGCAGGAGGCGATCGCAGTGCACGCCCAGCCCATCCTTGTCACCGGCGTCGGTGGCGGCGTCGGCGGAGTCGGACGAACCGTCCTCGACCGGTTGCATGCGCAGGGCGTGCCGGTCCGGGCTCTTGTGCACCACGACGACGAACGGGCCTCGGCCTTGCGGGCCATGACCGGCGTGGACGTGGTGGTCGGCGACCTCACCCGTGGCGCCGACGTGCTTGAGGCGCTGGCGGGTTGCCACCGCGCCTACTTCGGGATGAGCGTGTCGCCCGCGTACCTGGAGGCCGCAACGACGGTCGCGGCGGCCATCCGGGAAAGCGACGACCTCGAACTGCTGGTGAGCATCTCGCAGATGACGGTCTCGCAGATGGACCTCACCAGCGATGCCGAATCCCGGCAGCAGCGACTGCACTGGCTTGCCGAGCACGTCCTCGACTGGTCAGGGGCGCCGGTCGTCCACGTCCGGCCCACGGTATTCATGGAGAATCCGCTCTTCGCCCGGATCGCCGTCGCCTCGATCCTGCGAGACGGCACAATCCGCCTCCCCTTCGGCTCCGCCCGGACCTCGCCGGTCGCCGCGGCGGATGTAGCAGAGGCCATCGCACATCTGCTGCTCGGCCCGGTTCCTCCCACCCGTCGGGTCTACGAACTGACCGGGACACACTCCCGTGACATGGCCGCCATCGCGGCCGAGTTCTCCACTGCTCTGGGCCGTGCCGTGACCTACGTCGACGTGCCGTACGAGGAGTGGCTGGAACACGACCTCAAGAGCCAGGACCTGCCGCCACACGTCCTTGAACACATCGCCACCATGGCTCGACTGCATGGCGAGAACCGGTACGACCGAGCCACGAACGACGTTGCCGAGTTGCTCGGGCGGCCCCCGTTGGGGTTTGACGGCTTCATCAAGAAAACGCCGGCCCTGCAAACCTAGTCGGACCTGGCTGCGCGACCGCTCAACGGGGTCGGCGGTGGTGGCTGCGTCGTCCCCGTACATGCCCGGGGCCTCAATGGGGCAGGAGCTGCTGTCCGCCGTCGATGTCGTATGTGCCGCCCGTGAGGGCGTCGTTGCACATGAGGTGGACGGCCAACGCGGCGACGTCGGCCGGTTCGACCACCCGTCGGATGGGAAGCGTGGCACGGAGCTCCTGGCGCCGGGCCTCCAGCTGATCGCCCAGCAGCGAGGCGGACAGGGGTGTGTCGACGAAGCCCGCAGCGATGACGTTCACCCGGATCGGCGCCAGCTCGAGCGCCAGATTGCTGGTGAGGGCGGACAGCGCGGCCGTGAGGGCGGACACGACGGTCATGCCGACACCGGGGCGGCGGCCGCCGGTGCCGCTCATGAACAGCAGTGTGCCTCCGGGGCGAACCTTGTCGCGGCTGTAGAGGGCGACGCCGAGTGTCAGGGTGAGCCGCTGTGCGAACTCCCGACGGGCGGCGTCGAGATCCATGTCCGACAAGGGCCGGTAGGAAGGGCTGCCGGCCGTCACCATCACATGGTCCACGGGCCCGGTCAGATCCTGGAAGAACTGCCGGAGGCGGTCGGCGTCGGTCGCATCGAACGCCGCCGTACTGAGCGGATGAAGTTCGTGAGCAACTCGTTGCAGCCGTTCCGGATCGCGGCCGACCAGGATGAGCCTGCCGCCGCCTGCCCGTACTTGGCGGGCGGTTTCCAGGCCGATACCCGCGCTGGCGCCGATCACCACGACGGTCTGGCCAGCGAGACCGAGGCTCGCCGGAGTGCCGGGATCGCTGGGCGCAGCAGTCATGACCGAACACCGCCGTTCCGGATGGAACGGGGCCGTTGGTTGCTCGTCATCCGTACCTCCGGACCTCGGTCTCCGCTCCCATGGTCGCGCTTCAGGCCACTGATCACCTGTCGGCTGCTTCGGCGGCCGAGGCGGAGGCGGGGAGGAGGCGGAGGCGGGGAGGAGGTGAGGCTCACATGCGCCTGTCGTCTCCCGACCCGTTCGGCGGCCATGGCAACCGGCCTGTCGCGGTACGTGTCAAGGCGGTGGGCGCTGTGTCCGGCAGTGCCCCGGGAGAGGGCTGAGGCGATGTGAGGGTTCCGGCCGTGGGCGCAGGGGGCGCGGTGCTGGGGCTTCCGGTCGCGGCAGCCCGCTTGGCGTCTGCGCTGGCTGTGGGGGGCGCGGTGTCCGGCGCCGCCGCCACGGCGCGGATTGCGGTTCGGGCGGGTGAGCGGGCTGTCGGGATCATCTCGGTGAGCGCCGGTGCGGCGGCCTCTGCGCTGCCGTTGTCGACTGCGGTTCCCGGGCTGGTTCGCCCGGCTGACGTCCAGGAGCCATGCTCCTTGTCCTCTCTTGGACGTACGAGCTGGTCCGCTCTGCGGGGTGCGGTCGAGGGCCAGTTGCAGCTTGTGGTCCGCGCCGCGGGGGCTTTGCGGGATCTGGCACATGGTGAGCGTCCGCGGCGGGTGTGGACACGTGCCGGTCGGGCCCACATCCAGGCCCACGGCCTGTCGGGAAACGGCGAACGGCACCACCACTATGTGCGCGCGCTCACCGGGGCACTGCACCGGATCGAGGGTGTGCACTGGGCGGAGGTGAACGCGGTCACCGGGCATGTGCTCGTTGCGTACGCCGAGGGCTCGGTCGGCCTTGAGCGCTTGGTGGAGACCATCGAGGCGGTGGAGGAGGCGCACGATGCGCGCCGGGCCGTCGAGGATGCGGACGGGCGGCACCCGGATGACGATCTGGCCGCCTCGGCCGCGGCGGTGGCGCTTGCCGCGGACTGTCTGGGCGTGGGTGCGGCGCTGCTCGGCCGGCTGACCGCGCTGCCGGTCGTTCCCAGCCCGGTGCGTGCCGCGGTGGCTCTGGCAGACGCGCTGCCGCAAGCCCGGCAGCTGTTGGAACGGCGGATCGGGCGCACGCGTACGGATGTGCTGCTCGCCCTCGTGCATGCGGCAGTGCAGGGGCCGGCCTCTGGCGCGACTCCGCTCGCGGTGGACGCGGTATACCGGGGCTTCCAGCTCTACGAGATCCTGGCACGTCGGCGAGCCTGGAATCTGCGGGAGCCGGGGCTGGTCGTGCCGGGCGGTGAGGCGCAGCAGCCGCAGGAGTGCGCGGGGCGCAGCCAGCGGCCCTGCCCGCTGCCGCCGGGACCGGTGGAGAAGGCCGCCGACCGGACCGCGCTCGGGCAGCTGCTGGGCGGAGCCGCAGTCCTGCTGAGAACCGGTGACCCCGTCGCGGCTGGGGACGCGATTCTGGCGACTGTGCCGAAAGCAGCCGGATTGGGGCGTGAGGCGTTCGCCACGGTGCTCGGCCATGACCTCGCCCGGCACGGCGTGGTGGTGCTCAATCCGGTGGCATTGCGTCGTCTGGACCGTATTGACGCGGTGGTTATCGACTCCTCCGTGCTGTGCGGCGGAGAGCTGCGGCTGCTCTCCGCCGTTTCGACCAGCGACGCCTACGACGATGCGACGGTCTGGAGGCTCGCGAGTGGCGTGTTGGGCGCCTGCGCCAAGGCGGGTCTTCGGGGCGAGGGGCCGTGGCCGGGGAGCGGTGGTTGGTGGCTGGTGCGGGCGCACGACGCACCGTCGGGCCGCGGGCCGTCTCATCCGGCCGGACTGACGCTGGACCTGGTGGACCGTGCGGGGCGGCGCGGTGGCAGGGTCCGGGTGGGTACCTCTCTCGACCCGCTGGCAGAAGCGGTGCTCGCGGCGGCGCACGAGGCCGCGGCCACGGTGGTCCTCACCCAACATGCCAGCGTGGCCGAGCTGCTCGCCTGGGGCGATGAGTCCGCGCCCGAGGCGGACCAACTCACCGAGCAGGTCCGTGCCTTGCAGCGGGACGGCCAGGGCGTGCTGGTGATCGCCCCTGACCGGCAGCGGGCCCTGGACGCGGCCGATGTCGGCGTGAACGTACTGCGCCGGCCAGGGGCGACCAACTGGTGCGCGGATCTGGTGTGCGGGCCGGGCCTCGCCGAGGTGTGGCGGCTGCTGGGCGCGGTGCCCGCCGCACACCGGGCCAGCGGGCGCGCCGCTCGTCTCTCGCTCAGCGGCTCGGCGCTCGGCGCACTGCTCGTCGCCAGCCGAAGACGCCGCCGCGGCGGGAGGGCGATCGGCGCGATGACTCCTTGGCTCGACCTCCCACCGGCGCACGCCGCCTGCCTGACCGCCATGCTGGTCAACGCCCTCACCGCCCGCCGACTGGACCACCGGCCACTGCCGCCGCCCGTGGTCCGTGACGCCTGGCACGCCCTCGGTGCGGACGAGGTCTACCGTCGGTTGCACCACGGCGGCATGCCGACAGAGCTCGACGACCGTGGGACCGCGACCGCCGTACGGAACCACGTACACCGTCTCGTTCACCGGATCGTGGTGCGGTGCGGGGCCAATCCGCTGCTCGACCGTGCCCTGATCACTCCCGTCCGGGGCGCGGTGCGGCTGGCCGCCGCCGCACAGCACGAGCTCGACGATCCCCTGACTCCGGTGCTCGCCCTCGGCGCCGCCGCATCGGCCATCGTCGGATCCAGTGTGGACGCGCTGCTGGTCGTCGGTGTGATGGCCGGCAACGCCGTGATCAGCGGAGCGCAGCGGATGCGGGCAGAACGGGCTCTCGGGGAGCTGATGATCGGTCAGCAGGCGAAGGCCCGCCGGCTGCGCCCGGACGAGCAGCAGTGCGGCAAGGAACCGCTCGCACATCTTCGCCACGCGCCGAGCGAACCGACCCCCCGCGAGTCGCTGCGGACCGGTGACCTGATCGCGCTGCGCGCCAACGACGTCGTGCCGGCCGACGCCCGGCTGCTGTTCACCGATGCTCTGGAGGTCGACGAGGCGGCGCTCACCGGTGAGCCGGTGCCGGTGGAGAAGACCGCCGAGGCGGTGCCGGGAGCCGATCCGGCCGAACGTCGCTGCATGGTCTACGAGGGCACCACCGTGCTGGCCGGAAGCGGCATCGCCGTCGTCGTGGCCATCGGCGCGGCCACCGAGGCCGGGCGGGCCGCCGCCGTCGCCGGACAGGCCGACGCGGCATCCGGGATGCAGGCCCGGCTCGCCGAACTCACCCGGATCGCCCTGCCGGCCACCGGCGTCGCCGGTGCCGTGGTGACCGGCCTGGGCGTGCTGCGCGGGCTGCCGTTGCGCCAGGCTCTGGAGTCGGGGGTCGCGGTGGCGGTGGCCGCCGTGCCCGAGGGACTCCCACTGGTCGCCACGGTCTCGCAACTGGCCGCGGCCCGCCGGCTGTCCCGTGTCGGGGTGCTGGTCCGCTCCACCCGGGCGCTGGAGGCGCTCGGCCGGGTGGACACCGTGTGCTTCGACAAGACCGGCACGCTCACCGAGGGCCGACTGCGGGTCAGCCAGCTGGCCGGACCGGCTGGACCGCTGACACCCGGCAACGAAGCCGGTGAACGCGTGCTGCGCACGGCAGCCCGAGCCTGCCCGCCGTCCGAGCGCAATGCCCCGCCGCTCTCGCACGCCACGGACCGGGCCGTCGTGGCGGCCGCCCACGAAGCGGGCGAGGACACCGGTTGGACGCTGGTCGAAGAGTTGCCCTTCGAGACCAGCCGTGGGTACGCCGCATCGCTCGGACGGGACGGTGATACGGCGGTGCTGGCGGTGAAGGGCGCCCCGGAAGTCGTACTCGCCCGCTGCACCCGGGTACAGGGCACCGACCACGGTGGCCGGGAGGGACAGCCGCTGACCGGCCCACGGCGCTCGGCCGCCGAGCAAACCGTGGGCCGGCTGGCCGCCCAGGGCCTGCGGGTGCTGGCCGTCGCCGAGCGGACAGCACCCGACACGAGCGTGCTGCGCGGCCGGATCGCCGAGCAGGTGGGCGAGTTGACGCTGCTCGGATTCGTCGGCATCGCCGACACTCCGCGGTCGGGCGCGGACGACACCGTGCAGCGGCTGGGCGAGTCCGGGATCCGGGTCGTCATGATCACCGGCGACCACCCGGACACCGCCACGGCCATCGCCGCCGAGCTCGGCATCCCGTATGCCGAGCGGGTCCTCACCGGCGCCGAACTGGACGCGCTGCCCGCCGCCGACCGCATCGCCGCAGTCGCCGAAGCCGCCGTCTTCGCCCGCGTGTCACCCGCGCAGAAGGTGCGGATCATCAAGGACCTGCGCAAGGCGGGCCGGGTGGTCGCGATGGCCGGCGACGGTGCGAACGACGCCGCCGCGATCCGCCGCGCGGACGTCGGTATCGCGGTCGCCGGACGCGGCTCCGGCTCCGCCCGCACCGCCGCCGACCTCGTCCTCACCGCCGCCGAGACCGGGCTCATCCTGGACGCGCTGCGCGAGGGCCGAGCCCTGTGGGACAGCGTGCGTGACGCGGCCGCCATCCTGGTCGGCGGCAACGCGGGCGAAGTCGCCTTCACCGTCCTGGCCACTGCCCTCAGCGGCCGGACACCGCTGAGCACTCGTCAACTCCTGCTGGTGAACATGCTGACCGACATGCTCCCGTCGCTCGCCGTGGCCCTCACTCCCGCCAAAGGCGACCCGCAGGGCGTCCGGCCACTGGGCGCCGGCCCCGCTCGCGGATTCGCCGGCTCGGGCATGGCCCGCTCACTGGCCGTACGCGGTGGCGCCACCGCGCTCGCCGCACTGAGCGCCTGGCAGATCGGCCGGCTCACCCGGCTCGTCCCCGTCGGCACCCGCCGCGCCTCCACGATGGGCCTGACCGCACTGGTCGGCGCCCAGCTCGGCCAGACACTGCTCACCCGCTGGCACAGTCCCCTCGTCCTCGGCACCAGCGCCGTCTCCGCCCTCGCTCTCCTCACCCTCGTCGAAACCCCGCTGGTCAGCCAGTTCTTCGGCTGCACCCCGCTCGGCCCGTTCGCCTGGATGGTCGTCGCCGGCTCGGCCACCGCCGCCACCGTCGGAGCGGCACTCACCTCACGGCTGCTGCCGCGGAACTGAGCAGCGGTGCCGGCATGGCGTCGATCGTGGGTCTGCTGGAGGAGCGGGAGCCGGCTGCGCGGCCTCCTGCTGCTCGGGTGGAATCGATACCCACGAGCTGTGCAGGAGGCCCTGCTCTCATGCCCGGACGGCCGCACCGGATGATCCGGGTCGCAGCCCGGCAGCTCAAGCGTTGAGGGTGTGTCCAGTCGTTGCGTCGACATGGTCGGGGATCTCGTCGTGGCGATCGCCCACGGTCGGTGTCCCGGTCGGCTCGAACATGAGGATCGCGGCGCCGAACGGGGCGGACGGCTTGTGCTCCGTACCTCGCGGGACGGTGAAGACCGTCCCCTGCGGCAACACGACGGTGCGCTCGCCTTCGGGCTCACGCAAGGAGATGTGCAGCTCTCCGTCGAGTACCAGGAAGAACTCGTCGGTGTCGTCGTGGGCGTGCCAAATGTGTTCGCCCCGGACGTTCGCGATACGCACGTCGTAGTCGTTGACGCGCGTGACGATGCGGGGGCTCCACAGCGCGTCGAAGGAGGCCAGGGCCTTGCGAAGGGGGATGGGCTGGTTGCTCATGGGCTCATCCTGTGCCGCTTCGCATGGTCGGCGTGAGTGCTAGGAATTGCACATGGCGAAAGAATCCTCGCATCAAGCTCACGCGACGGACGTACACCGGGTGGTCGTGATCGTGGACGAGAACTCGAACCCCTTCGAGCTCGGCTGCGCGACCGAGGTCTTCGGTCTGCGCAGACCGGAGATCGGCCGCGAGCTCTACGACTTCAGGCTCTGCTCCCCGGAGCCCCGAACCGCGATGCGGGACGGATTCTTCACGCTCACGGGAGTCGCCGGCTTGGAAGCGGCCGATACCGCGGACACCTTGATCGTGCCCAACCGCCCCGATGTCGAGATGCCCCGCCGACCCTCGGTGCTGGATGCCGTCCGACGCGCGCACGCGCGCGGTGCGCGCCTGATCGGCTTCTGTAGCGGTGCCTTCACCCTGGCCGAGGCCGGAGTGCTCGACGGACGCAGGGCCACCGCGCACTGGCAGTGGGCGGATGCCTTCCGGGCACGCTTCCCCTCTGTCCACCTCGAATCAGACGTGCTGTTCGTGGACGACGGCGACATCCTCACCGCTGCGGGGAGCGCGGCCGCACTCGACCTCGGACTGCATGTGGTCCGCCGCGACTACGGCGCAGAAGTCGCCAACTCCGTGAGCCGGCGACTGGTCTTCGCAGCGCACCGGAACGGCGGACAGCGGCAGTTCGTGGAGAGGCCCATGCCCGTCCAGCCGGACGAATCCCTGGCACCCGTGCTGGCCTGGGCGCAGGAACGGCTGGACACACCTCTCACGGTGCCGGACCTCGCGGCGCGGGCGGCGGTCAGCCCGGCGACGCTGTATCGCCGCTTTCGGGCACAACTGGGAACGACCCCCTTGATGTGGCTCACGGCGGAACGGCTTGCCCTGGCATGCCGGCTGATCGAACGAGGCGAGAACCGCTTCGAGGTCGTCGCACGGCGCAGCGGGCTCGGCACCGCTGCCAACCTGCGCACGCTGATGCGCCGCGAGACGGGCATCACTCCGTCAATGTACAGACGCCGGTTCGGGCCAGGGTAGGGACGGACAACTGGAGCACACCTCGACCAGCGTCCTCTTGGCCCATGACTGCCCTTCAGGATCTGCACCCCGACAAAACAGAAGCCGCAGACCGCATGGCGACGTAATATGTGATCACGAACAATGCCTATTACACGGCCGTTGATGCGGCCGCAGCTTCGGGAGGGCTTGATGGTTGCGGACATGGTCAGGACCTGGGCGGCGGGCTGGGCCGAGTCCCGGCGGACGCCCCCGCCGGTCAAGAAGCCCTGGGGGTTCTACATCGAGGTGGCCGACAACCCCGACGAAGTGGCACGCCATGTCCTGCCCGATGCCGAGGAGCCGTTGGTCCGCAGCGCCGCCGCATCGGTGACCGTGCCGCGGACCTGGATGAAGATGCCCGCTGAGCCGGAGGAGATCGAGTCCTGGCTGCCCCAGGGGTGGGTGGTGGCCTGGGAGGAGACCGGACATCTGATGGCCGTTGACCTGATGGCCACATACCCGGTCGCGCCCCAGGGGTACACCGCGACCGTGGAGACCATTGGAGCCGTCACCTACGCTCGGGTGGTGGATGCGGCGGGCGAGCTGGCGGCCAAGGGGCAGATGGCGGCCCTCGGGCAAGCCGTCGTCGTGGACCGGGTGGTGACCGAGGAGGCCCATCGGCGGCGCGGGCTGGGCGACTTCGTGATGCGTACGCTCGCCGACCACGCCCTGGAGGAGGGCGCGGTCCTCGGCGTTCTCGGCGCGACCGACGCCGGGCGCGCGCTGTACGAGACGCTGGGTTGGAAGAAGCACACGACGCTGGCGGAGTGCATCTACCGGCCCTGAAAACAGGAGTGTCGGCCGTACGCGACGGTGCCTCCAGCGTGAGCGTCCAGGCCCCGAACTGGCCGACCTTCAAACAGATCAGAGGGGCTGGAGCCGGGTGTGCAGGAGGCAGAATTCGTTGCCTTCCGGGTCAGAATGCGGCGAGGCGTTCGGGGTCGACGCATTCGAGGACCAGCTCACTGATGCGGCAAGCCATGCCCGGCAGTGTATGGCGACAACTCCCGCTATGCCATTGCGTTTTGCTCGGCGGTGTCGCTCCCCGCCGGCTGGTACTCCAGACGTAGAGGCCGACCTCCGCGATCGTTGAGTTGAGTGTTGTGGGTAGCGGCAACGACCGGGCTACGGCCACGGTGCCGGCGCTGTGGCGGAAGCCGTTGTCAGTCCCCCTGCCTATGCTTCCGAACATGGTGCCCAAGAGTTTCTACGACGTGAGGTTCGGTGTGTCCCCTGGCGCGGCCAGGAAGGACGCGCACCACATCTGCGGCAGTCTCGACGAAGCCGTGGCCGCTCTGGACTCCGAACTCGCAGAGTCCATCAATGTGTGGCTGCTGTTCAACTACAGCCACGGTGCCGATCTGTACCTGGACGTGTATCAGCGGGGCGAAAGAGCGCGCTCGATCGATCTCCATCCGTTCGTCACGATCCGAGTCGACGGCTACCCGGACATCACCTTCCGCGGATCGGGCAAGCCGACCGGGTACGCCGTTGGCGCGGATGATCCGGAGAAGGTGAGGATGGCGCTTGCCGACGGGATGTTCTTCGGCGACTTCGACGACAGGATCGAGGTCACTGTGGACTGGGACGGCATCCCCGTCCCGCCGCTCGAGGGTGAGATCGCGCAGGTCGGCGACTACGTCATGCTTGGCGACGGCCCGCTCGAAGACCTTGACGAACTTGATGACCTCGACGGGGACGAGTTGGAGGACGAGCTGATCGACCGGGGCTACGTCGAGTACGGGGATCACGATTTCGATGCGTGAGCCGGATGGGCACCCTCCTCGGTCTGACACCCGGTCACGGACCGCCTGCGGTGCAGCTCGATGCCCACGTACTGGTGCCCGTCGTACTCAGGCCCCGCCCGCTCTATCGGCTCTCCAGTTCCCCGATCCGCGCCACCGTCGGTCCCCCCTTCGGGCATGCCCACACCGCCGTGTCCGTGCGGACTGTCGCCGTCAGCGGATGCGTGTCCGGGTGCGTCGGGCACTGTGGCCAGACCGCCGATACGCCCTCGGACCATAGCGCCTCCACCGCCCAGTCCTGGACCTGATCTGCCAGGTGCACCAGCCGCTCCGCGGCGGTGCCATCCAGCTCGCGGGCCTGCTGACTGCCGCGCTGGACGCGTCCTCAGTTCTCGCGCTGGATGCCGCCAGCTACGCGGTGAGCATCGTCGTACTGCTGCTGTTGCCCCGCGCGACGACGTCCAGCGTTATGGGCGCATCGTTCATCGGGGAACTCGCAGAAGGATGGGCGGAGTTCAGGTCCCGCACCTGGCTGTGGGTAACCACCGCACACGTGTGCCTCTTCAACCTCTTCGTCTGGGGGCCATTCCTGTTTCTTGGCCCCGTCATCGCCGAGCGGCGGCTCGGCGGGGCATCCGCGTGGGGTCTGGCCATGGCCCTCTACGGGGGCGGTGCCATGGTCGGCGGCCTGGTCATGCTCGGCCGCCGACCGCGCCGGCCGCTGCTCGTTGCCACGGTGGCCACCGTTGGCTGGTCACTGCCCTCTGCGGCCCTCGCCACCGGCCGGTCGCTGCCGTGGGTCTGCGGCACCACGCTGATCGCCGGCGCAGGATCGGCGATCTGCGGCACTCTCTACGCAACCGCCACACAGCGCCAGGTTCCGCCGGGCACGCTCGCCCGTGTCAACGCCTATGCCTCCTTGGGGGCATTCGCGCTCGGCCCCATCGCGCTGGCCGCCGCCGGTCCGGTCTCCGCACTCGTCGGCACCTCGGAGGTCCTGGGTTTCGGCGCGGTGTGGCAGATCGCGGCCGTCACCATAGTCCTGACGCTTCCCTCCATCGGGACAGGGCTTCCCCTGCCGTCTCCTGAGGGACCCCCCAAGCCACCAGCCGGACGCCGACACGGCGGGTCGGCGCAAACTCCGGAGACTGGGGCGCCACGCAGCCGAGATCAGCGGAAGGTGTAGCTCATGAGATGTCCTGTGCCATCAAAGGCTGAGGGGGAATCGCGGTGCTTCGGACCTTCGCCGAGAACCGTGCACCGGCTCAGGCAGCGCACCATGGAACACGGCAAGTGTGGGGCGCCATTCCTTCCGGACACAAAGCCCTGATCACTGCCTTACGGATCGCTCGCCATGCCCGGAGGGAGCACACCAGGTGGATGTGCAGCTCAACCGCTTGCCGCGCGCCGCTGTTCCGACCAGGATGTTCGAAGGCCCACTGGTCCGCCAGAAAATCGTACATTTCGGCGGTCGTCAGATCGCTATCAGGATAGGTGTGTGCAACGTCCACCTTGACGATCCGGGCGCTCCGTGAACCTACAGTGCGGTCGACGAGTTCCCCGACCCAAGCCAGCCCCTGCTCGTCTGCGTACAAGCCGAACCTCAGAATTCGCGTCCTCATAATGGCGCAAACCTACTGAGCATCATCCTTCAGTGACAACGCTTGACCTTCGACGGCACAGGACATGAGGCAGGCATTCCGAGAGTTCCCATACCCGAGTGCACCATTGGCCCACTTCATGCCCGAAGCCGGGCGGCAAGGGGCGCAGAGCCATCGATGCTCTGTTCAACCGACGTTGCGAGGTCGTCGCAGCGGCCAAGCAGAAGACGCATCTCGACAAATTCACGTCACGGACGGGCACAGCACTCGCTGCGCCCATCCGATTGTTGTCGTACCACTCGGCTCTGGCCCCAGCCGGCGGCTTGGTGTCCGCGCGGTCAGCCGAGGGTGACCGATCCCCCTTTGACGTGCACCTTGTCGGGTGGCAACGGCCTGGTCGCGGGCCCGCTCTTCACGCTGCCGTCGGTGATGGCTGGGCGCCTGGGCGCCTGGGCGCCTGGGTGCCTGGGCCAGCCTCGACACCCGACGGCTGTTCGGTGGCGCCGGCGGCCTGGGCATCGAAGAGCCGCGCGGCGTGGGCCGGGGGAAGGTGCTGGGTGATCAGCCGGATCCGTCCGTCGTCCGTCGTCCGTAGTTCCGGGTCCGTCATTCCGGGAGCGGCGGTGAACCCGAAGCGCGCCCGGGTCTCGATGGAGATGCCGGCGCGTTGGGGCGCGCGCTGCACAGGCGAGCCGGTGAACCGGCGAGGCCATCATGGTGGGCGACAACAGTTTCATCGTAGGAGCGAACCAGCGTGAACCATGATGACGAGCGCCGCCATCTCCTCGTGCGTGCCCCAGGCGACCGGTCTCCCTTGTACGAGCTGCATGCCGGGTTGTCCGCGGATGGCAGCGACTTCACGAGCAGCGTTCCTGTCGATGATCCCGACGTGGATCTCCCCGAGGACTTGGCGTGCGGCCTGGTCTCCTGGTTCACATCCTGCCCGCCTGGTGGGTTCGCCTCCCGCCCCCGGCTGCGCAAGCATGTCAAGCAGGGCTTGACGCTCGCCCAGGCGGTGGCGAAGCACCTCGGGCCTGCTTGGGTGGTGCGCTACTGGGACGAGCAGCACCACGCGGCGAAGTTCGTGTGCTGGGGGTGCCAGCGCCTGCACTGGACCCTCGACGCGCATGGCGACCCGCCGCATCCTCTCCACATCGTCGTCGAGGGCGAGTACAAGTGGTTTCCGCTCCGTGCGGAAGGGTTCGGGGACTTCGCCCCGGACGATCCGGCCGCCGCTCTCGGGTTGCCGGACGGGCTGATCGATGACCTGTACGGGTGGTCGGCGGACTTCGACGCCAACATGGAGTTGTACTTGAAGGAGCGTGACGAGGACAGGGACGACGCCCGGCGCAGGGAACTGGACCGTCGAGGCGAGGAGTTGGCCGAGCGCCTCGCGCGCGAACTCTGTCCAGGGAGGACCGTGACGTACGCGGGGCTGGCCTAGCGTCTTGCCAAGCCACAGCCACAGCCGGAGCGGCAGGCGGACCGAGCCATGCGGGCAGTGTCAGTCCGGCGGCGGGCGAGGAGGGGCGGAACGAGGGATGGCGGGGGAGTCGGGCCGGCGAGGCCCGCGGCTTCTGATGGTCGCACGGGTGGTCTCGACAGCAGGCTGGAGACCCGGCCGTGCTGGGCCGGGCGTCCAGCGCGTGGCTCGTCCCTACGGGTCGTCCCGACCGGCTCCTTCCGACCGGCTCCTTCCGTTACGCCCGGTACCGGTAGCGGATCCGGCCGCGGGTGAGGTCGTAGGGGCTGAGTTCCACGAGCACCCGGTCGTACGGGAGGATCTTGATGTAGTTCTTCCGGATCTTCCCGCTGATGTGGGCGAGCACCGTGTGCCCGTTCTGGAGCTCCACCTTGAAGGTGGCATTGCGCAGGCACTCGATGACGGTGCCTTCGACTTCTACGCCCCCTGCTGCTTTTGTCATGGTCTCTCACTTCTCACGTTCTGTGACGGTGTATTCGGTACGAAACGAATGCGGTGCCGGGTCGGGCACGGTGCCGTCCGACCGGCGGCCGTACGCAGCCAACTCGTGGACGACGGCGATCCGGTGCCCGCCTGTCGGAGCGGCCGTCACCGCGCCTGCCTCGGGCGCGGCCTGGCCGCTCGGTGTGGTGTGGCGGAGCGTCAGCGGCGGACCAGCTCCAGGGTGCCGGCCGCGCGCCGGGCACCGATGCCTTCGAACAGGGCGGTGGCCGCCGCGTTGGACTCGTTCACCTCGGCCCATGCCGAAGCGGTCCCGGAGCGGTGCAGCGAACCCAGCGCGTGAGCCAGCAGCGCCCGGGCAATGCCGCGGCGGTGCCTCTCGGCCCGGACGGCGATCAGCCCGATCCGTGGCTGCCGGGTCAGCGGTGCCACCCGGACCAGTCCCACGTACTTGTCGCAGTGCCGCGCCACCGTGTACTTCGACGGGTCGAGCAGGGTGGTCCCCGCCGGGCGGGGCAGCACCTCGGCCGGCATCGTCTGCCATCCGACGGTGGCCTCCACCTCGTCGCGGATGATGCGGTCCAGGGCGCGCAGCGGGCCCTGGACCGCCTTACCGGAGGGCACGATCGTCACGCCCGACGGGGGCCGCACCGAGCCGAGCCCGGTGACCTGCGGGTCGGTGGGCACGAGATAGCCCCACTCGCGGCGTGCGGCGGCGAAGCCCGTCCGCTCCCAGGCGGACCTCGCATCGTGGTCGGTCTCGTCGACGACGGTGTACAGCGGTGTGGGCAGGTCCGCCAGCATCGCGTCGGCGATACGGTCGAAGACCGCGCCGTGCCAGGCGTCGATGCTGATGAAGAGCCGCCCGTCGGGTCGGCGCGAAGCGTCGCCGCGGCCGACCGCCCGGGCGTCCTCCATGGCATGCCACTGCATGTCCGAAACCCGCGTGACCACGACCGCGTGGTTGCTCGTGTCCGAAGGGGAATGCACAAAGTCCATAGGTGTTGCCTTTCAGGAGTGCCTTGTCTCAGGCGCTCCCGGCGAGACCTACGTCAATCGCCCACCGTGACGAAAAGGGGGAGCACCCACATGGATACAGCCTTCATGGGTCTCACCTCCTCGCGTTCTCTCACGGCTGCCCAGACGGTACCAGCGGTGGGCGGCCGGCCCAACCCATTAAAGCCGGCCGGGGATCATCGATCCCGTCCGTCACAGCCGCGTCACGTGGACCCCACCCCCCCCCATGTCCAGCGGTGGTTCGGGGAGACTTGGCGTGACGCGTACCAGCCGAGGGTCCTCCGGGCGCGCAGGCGGACCTGCGAACTTCGAGCAGAAGAAGAGCGGTCCTCCCAGTCGATCAGGCAGCACTCCGGGCCCGTCAAAGGCATGGATCTGCTCCCCGGGGACCGAGTCAGGGCCCGCGTGGTGCTCCTGACCTATGAGGCCGCCAGACCGAGGTGTCTTGCAGTCGATGTGCCGTCGGCGACTTCGCCGACCAGGCAGCCGTGTGGGTACAGACCGCGGAGAACGCCTTGAAGTCCTCTACCAGCAGGCTCTGACCTGCGGCGATGCTGCCATTCCCGCTGTCTGGCCTGCGCAGATGACTGTTTCGGCGCCTTTCAGGGCCGCGCTGCGTTTCGCGGTCGATTCTCCCCACGCGCTCCGCAGAGGTGCCACACTCCCCAGATTCTCCCCAAGGTACGCCCACCTTGCGGGGGAGGGCCGCCTCGGTAGCCGGTTCGTTCGACGGGTTGCTACAGGCACGCTGTGTGACTGCACCAGGCGGACTGGGAGGGGGCTCGCCGGCAGGTTCTTGGTCTGCTGGTGGTGCAGCGCTCATGGCGGTGTTGAGCTGCTGAAACGGTGGTGGTGAATGCCGTCGGGAGAGTGTTGGACCGTGCATGGTTCGGACCTTGGCGTCAGCTACCCGATTGCTGGGCCGGGGCTGTCGACAGCGTTCAGGGGGTTACCAGTCGCCAGGCCGCAGGCAGGGTGGCGGGCAGCGAAAGAGGGGACTGTCGATGGCCGGGTGCGTACCGGCACGCCGACCTGGCTGGATGCCGATCGCGGTATCTCTTCGGCTTCCACTGGCACCGGGATTGGGGCGATGGTGCGGGTATAGCGGGTTGGCCAGCACTATTGCAGTTCAGAGGTGGTGCAGGGCGGAGTGGTGCAGGTATATGTGCCGCCATCTGTCACCACCTCTGGCAGGGGCGATGCTGACTCAATGCTGATTTTGCTGATGTGGCGTCAGTTCAATGTGATGGTGTGTCACGTCGTTGGCCGTGTGCCTTGGATCGGAGGGCGGGAGCTTCGCACGCCCGAGACGTTGAGCAGGCTCGATTTTTGCAGTTGACCCCGATATAAACGCCTGTCTGTCGGCGTACACGCGAACGTGCCCAGTTAGGCACGGCGATACGTACCCACCCTGGATGGCCCCGTTCTTGGAGGGCCTTTGGAGGTAAACGGTGAGGTGAACTGCTACTTGCGGGGACGGTTGGGCGTCTGCTGCCCGAATCGGTGAAGCGCTCGATCATTTGCGAGCCCGGTCCGCCCTGAGTCCGGATCAACCCTTGGTAGAAATGCGAGGGTTTCGCCCGACGCTTCCTGGTGACGGCCGGTTCTGGGCGGCGGTAAGCGTCGGTATCAGCATCACGACAGGAACCGTCGCCAGGACAAGGTTCTCTGTCTGGCCTCGCGCTTTCATGGGCGTGCTCGCCCATGCCTTGACCAAATAGACGGAGAGCGCTGCTGACCTGCAACGATGAGACTTTTTCAGGGTCCTGTTGGCTGCACGGAAAGAAGCACTCTCCAGGTGAGCAGGCGTATCGGGTAGTACCCGCGGGTTCGCGTCGAGGGCGGCGGCAGAGGGGCGGTCTCGCAGGCCGGGGCGGTGCTGCTGGTCGAGACGGTCCGCAAGTCCGGCCTGGACAGCGCGATATCGGCGGCAATGGCGCCGTCGCGCAAGCCGCGGACAGTGCACGACCTGGGCAAGGTCCTGCTGGATGTCGCGCTCGCGACGGCTCTGGGCAGGGACTGCCTCGCCGATGTCGCCATGCTGCGGGCCGAGCCCGACGTGTTTGGCCCGGTGGCATCCATAGGACACGGTCTAATACTGCATCAGCCGTCCACCATCGCTGCATGAGCACCTTGGGGCGAATCCGATGCGAAGGGTTGACCAGCTGGTCCTGGCATGTATTCTCTAATTGAGAGATCGTTTAGGAAGACCTCGGAAGACCTCGGAGGGATCCTTGTTATACCGGTTAGGTCGGCAGCTGCAAGTTAGCTATCCAGTTACTGTCAGTGCACATATCTATAACGATGCTTACTATTACGGGTTACACGGTTTCACTAGGGGGCTCGCCCGTGACCGTGTAGCTTTTGAATCGCTTACTCCTCCCTCGATGCGTCGGAGGGGTGATCGCGTAAAGATATGCCCGGGCAATCTGGATTACGGGCATTTTGACGTGGCTTGCGATGCTGGTATGCACGACAATATTCTTGAGGGTTTTGCCGAGAATTGTGCAGAGTCCGTCATTTATGCAGGGCTGGGAAATCCCACGCCCATTCCCGAGCGGCGTAAACGGCCAATGAAGCGTGTCGCAAGCCAGATGAATTCCCGGCATGTGATTGAGCGAATCTCATCGTGCCCGGTTCGGATGAGGGTAGGACTCGTAACGCAACGAAGCGCCTCGATGTCGCATGGAGAGTCAATCACCGTGCAACACAAGGAGTTTCGCCGACGCACCCGTCGCGCCACGCTCGATGTACCCTCCGACCTGGTTTCCTGACGAGAGAACCTGACCGCCGCCCGAAGGGATGACGCGGGCGGTATCCGGCGGGCCCTGGCACCGTGGGCCCAGGCGCTCGTGCTGCTGGTCTTCCTCGCCAAGGGCGACACCTTTGAACAGCTCGGATGTCACTTCGGGATCGGCACCGAGACCGCCCGCCGCCACGTCAACGAGGGCATCGACACCCTCGCCGCGCTGGCCCCCAACCTGGCCGACGCCCTCGCCTCCTCCGGGGAAGAGCGGCGGCTGCTGCGGGACGGCGCCTTGATGTCCGCCTGGCGCCGCACCAGCCCGGCGACCGAGGCCAACCCGGATCCGCTCTGCCAGGCCAAACGCCGCGAACACGGCATGAACGTGCAGGCGCTGGCCACCACCCAGGGGGAGTTGGTCTTCCTCGGCGTGGCCCGGGCCGGCTCCACGCACGACCTGACCGCCGCCCACGCCGACGGCGCCGTCCACACCCCGATCGAGCGCCCCCAGGGCAGCCGCAACGGCTGGGAGAAGCCGGCCACCATCGCCCTTGCACGCCTGCGAGCCCCCGCAGAGCGGCCCTTCAGATCTGCTCACCGAACCCCATTAGTCATCGCTGGCGACCCGGTGTCGCGGCTCTCCCATTGCTGTCAGCCGAGGTGAGCGGATTGAACACACCCAACCAAATGGTCAAGCATCGGATGCGCGTGCCGTGCCTATAGAAGTGGTACGGGATGCCGGGGGCGATGCCGAGGTCGTCGAGACGACCATCGCCATGATGACGTAGGAAAGCGACTCCGTCCGTGACTCTTTCCCAGAGAAATAGCAGCGGCGACATCTCACTGAACAAGGAGAAAATCTTGACTGAAACGTTTTCCGGTCGGCATATCGAGATAGCCTGGCCCGACCTGGGTATCACCGTTACCGCGGAACTCGACGGCCGCAACACTGAACTTGCCGACGCGCTGTGGGAGGCGCTGCCCTACCAGAGTCTTCAGGGACACGCGCTGGTGGCGGGACAGCATCTCTATCACGCGGCACCGATCCCGTCGCTGCTGCACCTGTCCGCGTCCACTCGGATCGCAGATCGACGCGAGGCGCCCGATGGGACCGTGTTCTGCTCCGCGCTACAGCATTTGGGCATCAAGTACGGCACGTTAACCGAACCGATGCCGGCATCCCCGGTGGGCCAGATCCGGCAGGAAGATATGCCCGCACTACTGGAGGTCGGGCAGGCGATCTGGGATTCGGTCTATTCGACGAAGAAGCCGATCCTGGTAGAGGTCCGCAAGGCGGGAGCCGAAGGCGGCCACCGTATTCCGCAATTGACCGCCGCAGATCCCGACGCGAACCGTCTCATCCACGACGTGTACACCGCGACCGAGCGCGCTTGGCTGTCCGCACCACCGGAGCTCGCCGATCTCCACGATGGGGTGATCCCTTCCGGGGCAGGCAGTTTTGAGACGGTGTTGCCCACACTGTTGTTCGTCAACGGTGAGACCCGCCCGCTGGGGTATGCCACCTACGGTGGTCTGGTCCGAGCCGCGGTCCAGGACATGCCGATGGATTCATTGCGTCACATGACGCGCCTGCTGGTCGGTATTCCGGCCGAGTTTCTGGGCTACTGCGGCCTGGAGCAGCTTTGGAGTTTCACCCAGCGCTTCCTGACCTGCCTCGACCAGCTCGATCGCGACGATTTCCTGAGTGTGGTGGGCCAACTGGCCCTCTACGTCAACTGTTTGGGCGGTTGGAATCTGCACCTGTACCCGTGGGACACCGCAGATCACCTGCGCCAACTGCGCCCGAATGAATTGGTCCGCCAGTCGTGAGCCAACTCCCCGAACGCACGGACACCGTCGTCATCGGCGGGGGCGTCATCGGCAACTCAATAGCGTGCCAGCTCGCCGAGGCAGGCGTCGGTACGGTCCTGCTGGAGCGTGGCGCGCTCGGATCGGGATCGTCCGGGACCACTGCGGGCGTTGTCCGCACCTACTTCCCCGGCAACGCTCTCATCAGCAGCCTTGCCGTCCGGAGCCTGGCGGCTTACCACGCCTTCGCCGAACGGACCGGAAACGACCTCGGCTTGAGGCGTATCGGCTTACTCGTGCTGTTCACCGACGAACACCAGGTGCAGGACTTCCGAGACACCCAAGCTGCCCAGCAGGCAGCCGGAGTGGACGTCGAACTCGTGACCGCTGCTGAAGCAGCGCGGCTCAACCCGCTGGTCGACGAGCGAACCATCCTGGCGGCAGCCTGGTCGCCCGAAGCCTACGCCTGCGATCCCGCCGCGATCGTGCGCGGCTATGCCACAGCCGCCCAGCAGGCCGGCGCCATCCTGTGCACGGAAACACCCGTCACCGGCATCGACCCGGATGGGCGGGTCCACACGCCTGCGGGCAGCATCCGCGCCGACACCATCGTCTGCGCGGCAGGCCCCTGGGCGGGAACGGTCGCCGCCATGGCCGACGTGCGCATTCCTGTGACCACATACCCCGTCGAAATGCTGCTGACCGACACCCCTGGTAATGCCCCGCGCAACGCTCTGCCGATGACCATGCACCCGTCCAGCCTGCGGATTCGAAGCTGGGGAGACCGCATCCTCGTCGGGATGGGCCGCCCCGCTCCGGACGAAACCCGACAGACCTGGCTACAAAGGGTGTCACGCCACCTCGGCACGACCTTCCCGGCCCTCGCCGGCAACGGCCTCGAGAAAGGGTGGAGCGGAGACCTCGATGTCAGTCCGGACGGGATGGCTTTCATCGGCCGCGATCACTCCCGCCCGTTCTTCTACGCGGCTGGATTCTCCGGTCAGGGACTGTGCCAAGCACCTGCCGCCGGAGAGATCATCCGAAATCTCGTGCTCGGCAAGGAATCCTGGATCGACACGGCCGGCCTCTCCACCGCGCGCTGCCCCAGTGGTTCGGCCGAGAGCGGGTAGGAACGCGCCGGCGTGCGGCGGAGAGATGGGCGCGAACGGTGAGCCGACGTTGCGCGCCGGTTTCCTTGGCATTGTTCAATTCTTTCGAGAGGGAAATCCATGGTCGAGCACACTGGCGGAGAGTTCGTTCGGGAGATGATGCGGTGGCACTTCAGTCCGGAGACCGGGTCGCCGTTCTGGCTGAAACGGGCCGAGACCCTCGACTTCGATCCGCTGATCGATGTCCGGGATTTCGATGATCTCGGCTTGTTTCCCAATGTGGTGGACGAGCTGCGCGATGTCGGCGTCCGTGACCTGATTCCTCGTGGCTACGGTGACGAGCACGGGGCGGCCGTCTACGAAAGCGGCGGTACCACAGGGCAGCCCAAGCGAGTGGCGTACACCGCGGAGTGGCAGCGGAGCAGCGTCGCATGGTTCAGCGAGCGACTGGATGCTCACGGCGTACCTCGCAATGTCGACTGGGTCAGTGCGGTGCCCAGCGGGCCGCACAATGTCGGGGCGATGGCGGTCGACACCGCGATGGCTCGGGGCGGGCTGAACTTCAGCATCGATCTGGACCCGCGATGGGTGAAGAAGATGCTCGCGCAGGGCCGGACGGACATGGCCGACGCCTACACCGATCACATCATCGAACAGGTCGGCTACATTCTGGCCGGCCAGGACGTGGGCGTACTCTTCGGTACCCCGCCGATGCTGGAGCGCCTCGCGCAGCACGACGATCTGGTCGAGTTGGTGAACCGGAAGGTTCGCGCGATCATCTGGGGCGGTACACATCTGGACGCCGACACCCGAGATCTGCTGCGCGACGAGGTGTTCGCAAACGCCAAGATGGTTGGCGGGTACGGCGGCACGATGATGCTGGGGACATCGGTGGAGCGGCCCGGCCTCGGTGACGACGAGCCGTGCGTGTTCGACTCCTTCGCTCCGTACACCACGTTCCGGGTGATCGACCCCGACACCGGCCGGGTTGTTCCGTACGGCGAGCGCGGGCAGATCGTTGTGCATCACATGAGCCGAAGTGCCTTGCTGGTCAACAACATCGAGCGGGACTACGCAACCCGGATCGCACCGGGGGATGGCGGCTTCGGTGATTCGGTCGCCGACGTCGCACCCGTGGCGTCCTTCGGCGATACGAAGGTGATCGAGGGCGTGTACTGATGTTGTCCCTGGACGTTCTCGGCCCCGGCGGCCCCTATCGGTCCCGGCGCCAGGAGACCATTCGAGATCTTGCCGGAAACCCGGTCGCGACACTGAGTCTCGTACCCTCGCTCTACATCACCCGCGCGATAAAGGCCCTGCGTCGAGCGCCGGCGCTACCCGTCGACACACGGATCGCGGCGTTCGCGCGGGCGGGCCGGGCTTTCGCCACGCAGTCGATCGGGGGACTCACGCCGGAGGAGTATCAGCGCACCGTCAGCGCGGCCACCGGGATACCGATCACGGCGGTGCGCAAGGCCACCGACGAAATCGCGCGGGCCGCCGAGCGGATCCACCAGACCGTGGAGAACGCGCGGCCGGCCGCCGCGGTCGGCTCGTGGCGCGATCCGCGGGCCGAGGGCGGTGCGGCGGTGTGGACCCGGCGCGGTGAGGTGTTCGCCGTCCATGCGGCGGGCAATCATCCTGCGGTGCACCAGGGTTGGTTCGATGCTCTCGCGCTCGGCTATCGCGTTGCCGTGCGTCCCTCCCGTCGCGAGCCGTTCACCCCACATCGGCTGGTGACTGCCCTGCGCGAGGCCGGTTTCGGCGACGAGGGAATCGCGTTGCTGCCCACCGACCACAACGTGGCCGACGACATCCTCCGGTACGCCGACTTCGGAATGGTGTACGGCGGTGCGGATGTCGTGGGCAAATATGCGGGCGATGGACGCATTCTGCCGCAGGGCCCCGGGCGCTCCAAGATACTCATCACTGCCGAAACCGAGTGGGAGCCGATCGTCGACACCATCGTGGAGTCGATCAGCAGTGGTGGGGGCGTCGGTTGCGTCAACGCCACCGGCGTACTGGTCGAGGGCGACCCTTCCCCCGTGGCCGAGGCGATCGCCGAACGCCTCGCCGCGCTGCCCAGCCTTCCCGCGACGGACGAACGCGCAGTCCTGCCCGTGATGCCCGTCGGTCCCGCCCGTCGGTGGGACGGGTATCTGCGGCAGCGGGCAGCGGGCACCAAGGCGTGGCTCGGCGGTGACGGTATCGTCGACGATCTCGGCGATGGTTCCGCGGTGCTCCGGCCGGCGGTGCACCAGCTCGACAGCCCGTTCGCCGAACAGCTCGGGATGGAATTGGGCTTCCCCTGTGCGTGGGTCGCACCGTGGGACCGCGACGCCGGGATCCGGCCGCTGCGCGACACCCTCGTCCTCACTGCCGTCACCACCGACGAGAACCTGATCGACGAATTGGTTGCCGAGCCGACCATCGCCAACGTCTACGTCGGTGACCATCCGACACCGTGGATGGAGCACGGACTGCCGCACGACGGCTACCTCGCCGAATTCCTCATGCGCACCAAGACGATTCGACGCTGACCCACGAGGGCGCTGTGCCGGGCAGCGCCCTCGTCGGCTGCCGAGGTCAGCGGTGGTCCGCCAGGTGCGACGTGTCGTTCAGCAATTGCACCGACGCATTCCCATCCCCGCAATAGGCCACGGCCGACAATGAGGCAGCCGACAGCTCCATCCGGAACAGCGAAGCGGGCGGTGCGCCCAGCGCCAGCCGAACCAGCGTCCGCAACACCCCGACGTGCGAAACGACCAACACCGTCTGTCCCTTGTACCGCGCCAGGAGCCGGTCCCGCGAGAGCGCGGCCCGGCGTGCAACCGCGGTGAACGTCTCCCCGGTTCCGCCCGGCACCGCCGCCGGGGAGGCGCGCCACGCTGCCAGCTCGTCCGGGTAGCGCTCGCCCACCTCGGCGAACGTAAGTCCCTCCCAGGCGCCGAAATCCGCCTCAGTGAGCCCTTCGTCGACGTGGACTTCCAGGCCCAGCCGTCGTGCCGCGGTCTCGGCCGTCTGCCGGGCTCGGCGCAGCGGTGAGGACACCACCGCCTGCACCGCGCCGCGTGCCACGAGCATCCTCGCGGCGGCCTCGGCCTGCCGTTGCCCGGCGTCCGACAACGCCGGATCGGAGCCGCCGCTGCCGGACAACCGCTTCTCCGGTGTCAATGCCGTCTCACCGTGGCGTAGCAGCATGAGGGTCGTGGGGCTTTCCTGGTCGGCGAGCGCGGGATTCACGCCGGCCGTTCCACGACTAGTTCTGGCGCCGATGCGAATCGGGTCACCCCTTTCGATCCCGGCCACCGTCGTCGGCGGCATTGTGGCGAATTGTGTAGTTCAGCGCAGTGCGGCCATGACCGGCGCGAAGTTCTCCATGTTGTATTCCATGACCGTGAAGTAGGTGAAGCCGTAGCGTTCGCGGCGTTCCTTGATTTGTTGCGCCATCTCCGCCGGGGTTCCGATCAACACGCTGGGCAGGTCCTCGGGGCCGTCCGCAGCGTCGGGCAGCACCGGATCGAACCTGTCAGGTATCGTGCTGCGTTCGGCGGGCGGAATCACCTGCTGCACCATGATATTGAACTCCACATCGTCGGCGCGGTCACCGAGTAGGCCGCGCACATAGGCGACCCGTTCTTCTGTCTGCGCGACTCCGGCCACATGGAGTACATCACCGGTGGTGTTGGCCCAGCCTCCGGTGAAGGCGATGATGTCGGCGTGCGTGGCGGCCAGCCGCAGCAGCCGGTCGCCCCAGCCCCCAATCAGCAGTGGTGGCCCGGACGGTTGGGCTGGACGCGGCTGATATTCCGTGTCCGCAAACAGACGGCGCAACGTGGTGACAGTCTGTTGCAGCTGTTCAACCCGCTTTCCGCCGCTGGGGAACGGTATCTCCGCGGTGTCGAACTCGGCCTTCACATAGCCTGCGCCGAGCCCGAGTTCCATACGCCCGTCGACGAATTGGTCGGTGCTCGCCACGTCACGCGCGAGGAGGACGGGGTTGTAGAACGGCGTGTTCAACACGAACGTAGACAGCCGTACCCGTTCGGTCGTTTCGGCTGCGAGCACCATTGCTGGAAACGGTGCGGAGAACCCCAGATGATCGGCCACTCCGACTACATCGAAACCGAGTTCCTCGGCTCTGCGGCACTTCGCGATCCACTCTCGTCGCGATCCGGGAACGAACATGTTGACACCGAAGCGGAAGGGGCGTGTTAAAGACATTATGACTGTATATCACGCGATGATTCTCCCGTCATTCCGCTGGGTGGGACGACATCATCTCAAGCAGTTATCCATTGAGGTCTTCTGGGCAAGGCCATGGTTGCGGTGCGTGACCGCGTGCGGGTGGTCGAGATGGTGACCGGGCGTCACATATGCGTGAAGCCCCTGGTGGGAACGGGTCTGCGAAGATCATGTCCCAGCCGAGAGGCCGGAAAGGCGATCTTGTCGCAGGTGGCGGGCACCGTGGTGTGCGGCCGGCTGGTTGCCCACCCCACGTTCGGCTTCCACGAGTGTCCGGCACCAGATGCGATCGTCGTGCCGGGGACCCCGTACCCGCGGGCCGGGGGGGCCGGCGCG
>NZ_JBEZIX010000052.1:0-67941 GCF_040651315.1 Streptomyces sp. NPDC048506 | reverse complement strand
GTGCCGCTGCGCGGGGCTGTTCGGCTGCGGGTGCGGGCCTGCGGGGCTGGGTGTCCGGACTGCTTCGCTTTACGTCCGGACACCCAGCCCCTCCGGCCCCCACCCTCCCGTGGGTGGGAAGGAAGGAGGCCGGTGGGGGCTCGCACGAGTGGTCCCCTGCCCGCAGTGAACAGACGGCGCCAGCCCCCACAAGTAATCCACCCACTCACCGCACCCAACAACCCACGCCCGCCGCAGGCGCAACGGCGAGAAACCAGCACGGCGGGCCAGACGAAAACGTGGGGGGATTAAAACGCTGGCCGCTCGGGGTCCAGGTCTGCGACCCCCTCCGTAGGGGACGACGCCACCGCGAAATGGCGTCGTGGGATCCGGCCCGCACGGGCCGCCAGGCGGCCGGCCTCGACCGCGTGTCGCATGGCGGCGGCCATCAGCTCGGGTTCCTGGGCGCGGGTGACCGCGGACGCCAGCATGACCGCCGCGCAGCCCAGCTCCATGGCGACGGCGGCGTCCGAGGCGGTGCCCGCGCCGGCGTCCAGGATGACCGGGACGCCGGCCCGCTCGGTGATCAGCTGGAAGTTGTGCGGGTTGCGGATGCCCAGACCGGAGCCGATCGGCGAGCCCAGCGGCATGATCGCGGCGCAGCCCACGTCCTCCAGCTTGCGGGCCAGTACCGGATCGTCGTTGGTGTAGGGCAGCACCGTGAAGCCGTCGTCGACCAGCGTCTCGGCGGCGTCCAGCAGCTCGATCGGATCGGGCAGCAGGGTCCGCTCGTCGGCGACGACCTCCAGCTTGACCCAGTTCGTGCCGAGTGCCTCCCGGGCGAGCCGCGCGGTGAGCACCGCCTCGCCCGCGGTGAAGCAGCCGGCCGTGTTGGGCAGCACCTCGATCTTGTGCCGGTCGAGGACGGACAGGACCGAGCCCTGCACGGTGGGATCCAGCCGGCGCATGGCGACCGTGGTCAGCTCGGTGCCGGAGGCGATCAGGGCGCGTTCGAGGACGTCGAGGCTGGGCGCGCCACCGGTGCCCATGATCAGGCGGGAGGTGAAGGTGGTCCCG
Source organism: Streptomyces sp. NPDC048506 (assembly GCF_040651315.1). NCBI lineage: Bacteria > Bacillati > Actinomycetota > Actinomycetes > Kitasatosporales > Streptomycetaceae > Streptomyces > Streptomyces sp. NPDC048506. The sequence continues at coordinate 66,885 of NZ_JBEZIX010000052.1, read as the reverse complement.
CCGATGGTCAGCAGGTCGGGGCCGGTGGCGGAGCCGCCCCGGGGCGCGGCGGAGGACGTCCCCCGGAAGAGCGCGGTATCGGACATGTCCTGGATCAGCCTCCCTGGACCGCGGTGAGCACCTCGACGCGGTCGCCGTCGTCGAGCGGGGTGGCGGGCCACTGGGTGCGCGGCACGACGACGTCGTTGACCGCCGCGGCCACCCCGGTGGGCGCCGTGGACAGGGTCGAGACCAGCCGGTCGAGGGTGAGCCCGCCGGGGATCTCACGGGCCTCGCCGTTGACGGACACCGAAACGGTGGGGGTGGGGGCGCTCATACGGGCTGCTCCTCCGGAAGGCGGGGGCGCGCGGTCCCGGAAGCGGTGGGGGAGAAGCGCGCGGGGGTGAAGGGACGGGCCTCCTCGGGCAGGTTCCCGGTGGCCAGCACCTCGGCCATCACCTCACCGGTGACCGGCGTCAGCAGCACGCCGTTGCGGAAGTGGCCGGTGGCCAGATGGAAGCTGGGCAGTTCGGTCGGCCCGAGGAGCGGGGCGTTGTCGGGGGAGGCGGGGCGCAGCCCGGCGCAGGTCTCCACGAGGGGCAGCTCGGTGATGCCGGGGACCAGCTCGTGGGCGTCCCGCAGCAGTTCGTACACCCCGCCCGCGGTGACGGTGGTGTCCCAGCCCAGCTCCTCGCTGGTGGCCCCGAGGACCAGCTCGCCGTTCTCCCGCGGCACCAGATAGAGGGGGTTGCCGCGGACCACGGCCCGTACGGTGCGGGACAGGAAGGCTGGGGAACCGGCGGGCACGGCCGGCAGCCGCAGCCGCAGCACCTGGCCCTTGACCGGCCGCACCGGCGGCAGTAGTTCCTCGGGCACCCCGGCCAGCCGGCCGCTGCGGCTGCCGGCGGCCAGTACGGTCTGACCGGCCGACACCCGTGTGCCGTCGGCGAGTTCGGCGCCCGTGGCGCGGCCGCGGTCGACCGTTAGCCGCTCGGCCCGGCTCCGGTGGAACACCACCCCGGCCCGCTCACAGGCCGCCAGCAGCGCGCTCGCCAGCCGGCGCGGATCGACCTGGTGGTCGCCGTCCACCCGCAGGCCGCCGCGTACGCCGGGGGCCAGCATCGGCTCCAGGCGGCGGCACTCGCGGCCCGCCAGCCATTGGGAGTCCAGGCCCGAGCGGAGCTGTAGGGCGTGCAGCTCGCGCAGGTGGGCGCGGTCGTCGGCGTCCAGGGCGACGGCCAGGGTGCCGCACCGCCGGTAGCCGATCCGCTGCCCGCTCGCCTCCTCCAGCTCCTCGGTGAACCGGGGGTAGCGGCGCGCCGAGGCGAGGTTGAGGCCCAGCAGGGTCTGCTCCCCGTAGTGCAGCTCGGAGACCGCGGCCAGCATCCCGGCCGCGACGTACGCCGCACCGCCACCGGGCGCGGGGTCGGCCAGCGCGACGGTCAGCCCGCGGCCGGCCGCCCGCCAGGCGGTGACCAGGCCGATGACGCCGCCCCCGATGACGAGCACGTCGGGGTGCCCGGTGTCCGATCTCGATGGTGTGGCAGGTGGATGCATGGGCGTCCAGCCCCTCCCTTCGCCGGCATGACCCGGATCAGGTTCGTACGGTCGGAGGCCGGCCAGCCTCCCTCTCAGCCCGGTGCGTCCGGGCTCCCGCGAGTGCGTGTACCCGTCACCCTAGTACGGGGGCGCGAGGCGCCGTAAGGCGATGTCCGGGTGTGCGCGCGGGCGTCCCGGCGTACGCGGGGCGGCCCCGCGCCCCGCTGTCGCCGCGTGTGACGGTGTGTCAGAGATCTCCTTGCGCGCTGCGCGGGCGGCGTGGCACACCGGCCTAGAGTGAGTGGGTGAGCGAGCAGAGCATGTCCTCCCCGTCCTCTGACCACACGCCGCGCGTGGTGATCGTCGGCGCCGGAATCGCGGGTGTGCAGACCGCGGTCGCCCTGCGCGAACAGGGCTGGCGCGGCGCGATCACACTGCTCGGCGACGAGCCCCACCAGCCCTACGACCGGCCCCCGCTGTCCAAGGCGGTGCTGCTGGGCAGGGCCGACAGCCCCACCTTCGACGTGGACTTCGCCGGGCTCGGCATCGACCTCCACCTCGGCCGCCGGGTCACCGCCCTGGTTCCGGAGGACCACCGGGTCGATACGGCCGAGGGCCCGGTCCGCTACGACCACGCGGTGATCGCGACCGGCGCCGACCCGATCGCGCTGCCCGGCAGCCGGGGCATGCCCGGCGTCCACCTGCTGCGCACCCTCGACGACGCCGAACGGCTGCGGCCGGTGCTCGCCGCCCAGCACGAGATCGTGGTCGTCGGGGCCGGCTGGATCGGCGCCGAGTTCGCCACCGCGGCGCGCGAGGCCGGGTGCGCGGTCACCGTCGTCGAGGCCGCCGACCGCCCGCTGGCCGGTGCCCTGCCCGCCGAGGTCGCCGCCCATATGACCTCCTGGTACGCGGACGCCGGTGCCGAACTGCGCACCGGTGCCCGGGTCGCGTCCGTCACCGCCGGTGCGGTCACCCTCGCGGACGGCACCGTGCTGCCCGCCGACGCCGTGGTCGTCGGGATCGGCGCCCGGCCCGCCACCGCCTGGCTGGCCGGCTCCGGCGTCGAGGTCTCGCCCGACGACGCCTCCGTGCTCGCCGACGAGCGGCTGCGCACCTCCGTACCCGATGTCTACGCGGTCGGGGACTGCGCCTCCTTCCCGTCCACCCGTTACGGCAGCCGCCTGCTGGTCCACCACTGGGACAACGCCCTCCAGGGCCCCCGTACGGTCGCCGAGAACATCGCCCGGGGCGGGGCCGAAGACGTGGTCTACGACCCCGTCCCGTACTTCTGGTCCGAGCAGTTCGGCCGGTTCGTGCAGTACGCGGGGCACCACGGGGACGCCGACGAACTGGTCTGGCGCGGCGACCCGACCGGCGCCGCCTGGTCGGTGGTCTGGCTGCGCGGCGAGGAGGGCGCGGGCGAGGCGCCGTCCGGTCGGCGGGCCGGCAGGTTGGTCGCGCTGCTGGCCGTGGGGCGGCCGCGGGACCTCGCCCAGGGCCGCAAGCTGATCGAACGGGGTGCGGTCCTCGACCGGGACCGGGCGGCGAACGCGGCGGTACCGCTGAAGGCCGCCGCCGAGTAGGGGCCGGAGCCGGGGCACCGGGGTCGTCCGGGGCACCGGGGGCATCCGGGGGCAGTCGGGGGTGCGCCGCCGGGCGCCTCGCGGGGGGGCGTCGTCACTCTCCGGGGTGCCGGCGACCCCTGATGGCGATGCCCGGCTACCGGCTGTCAGTGCGAGGTGGCAGGCTTGTCCTGTGACCGAGATTGACGCAAACATCGATGGACTCGTCCCCGCCTGGCTCACCCTCCCCGACATCGCCGAAAAGCTCGGCGTCGAGGTGACCCGCGTGCGGCAGCTGGTCAAGGAGGGCCAGCTGATCGCGGTGCGCCGCGGCGAGAACAGGGTGCTTCAGGTGCCCGCCGATTTCATCAAGGACGACAAGGTGGTCAAGGGCCTCGTCGGCACGCTCACGCTCCTCAAGGACGACGGCTTCACCGACGAGGAGATGCTGGAGTGGCTGTTCACGGAGGATGAGACCCTGCCCGGTACCCCGGCGCAGGCGCTGCGCGAGAATCGCGGCACGGAGGTGAAGCGCCGGGCCCAGGCGCTCGCCGTCTGATCCGCCCGGTGCGGCCCGCTCCCGACAGCGACCGCACCGGCATCCGTAGCCGCATCCCAGGGGCGTACGGACCGGAAGGCCCGGCCCGTACGCCCCCGACCTGGGGGGAAACCGCCCGATGAGCACCGCACGACAGGCCCTGTCCGACGCCCGGCTCTACCTCTGCACGGACGCCCGCACGGCCCAGGGCGACCTCCCGCAGTTCCTGGACGCGGTGCTGGCCTCGGGCGTGGACATCGTCCAGCTGCGCGACAAGGGCATGGAGGCCGGCGAGGAGCTGCGGCACCTGGAGGTGTTCGCGGACGCCTGCCGGCGGCACGGCAAGCTGCTCGCGGTCAACGACCGCGCGGACGTCGCCCACGCCATCGGCAGCGACGTGCTGCACCTCGGGCAGGGCGACCTGCCGGTCCCGGCGGCCCGCGCCGTCCTCGGCCCGGACGTCGTCATAGGCCGCTCCACCCACGCCGAGGCCGAGGTGGACGCCGCGATCGCCGAGCCGGGCGTGGACTACTTCTGCACCGGCCCCTGCTGGCCGACGCCCACCAAGCCGGGCCGCCACGCCCCCGGCCTCGACCTGGTCCGCTACGCCGCGGCACGGGCCCCCGAGCGCCCCTGGTTCGCCATCGGCGGGATCGACGCCGGCAATCTGGACGAGGTGCTCGCCGCCGGTGCCCGGCGGGTCGTGGTGGTCCGCGCCCTCACGGAGGCCGACGACCCGGGGGCGGCAGCGGCCGCGCTGGCCAAGCGCATCCGCGGCTGGGACGCGTAGGAGCCCCCGCGGGCCGGGGACCGGGCCGGACGCGGCCCCCTCGGCGGGTGCGCCGGAGCGGAAAATGTCCAACCAGTGGACATGAACCGGACCAACCAGGCATTACGTCGAAGACGGTTGGTGTGTGCCCGGCCGGTGGTTAACCTGCCCGTATGGCCCTAGGTACAGCTTCCACCAGGACTGATCGCGCGCACACGGTGCGCGAACTGCTCGCCTCCGGCAAGCAGTCCTACTCGTTTGAGTTCGCCGCCCCCAAGACGGAGAAGGGCGAGCGGACCCTGTGGAACGCCATTCGCCGGATCGAGGCCGTCGCGCCGACCTTCGTCTCCGTGACGTACGGCGCCGGCGGCACCTCCCGTGACGGCACGGTGCGCGCCACCGAGCGCATCGCCACCGACACCACTCTCACCCCAGTGGCCCATCTGACCGCGGTCAACCACTCCATGGCGGATCTGCGCAACATCATCGGCCAGTACGCCGACGCCGGGATCCGCAATATGCTCGCGCTCCGCGGCGACCCGCCCGGCGACCCCATGGGCGAGTGGGTCAAGCACCCCGACGGCATCGCCTACGCCGCCGACCTGGTCCGTCTGATCAAGGAGTCCGGCGACTTCTGCGTCGGCGTCGCCGCCTTCCCCGAGATGCACCCGCGCTCGACGGACTGGGACACCGACGTGACCCACTTCGTCGACAAATGCCGGGCCGGCGCGGACTTCGCGATCACCCAGATGTTCTTCTACGCCGAGGACTACTTCCGGTTGCGGGACCGCGTCGGTGCCGCGGGTTGCTCCACACCGATCATTCCGGAGATCATGCCGGTTACGAACGTGCGCCAGATCGAGCGGTTCGCTCAGCTCAGCAATGCGGCCTTCCCGCCCGAGCTGGCCGAGCGGATCCTCGCCGTCAAGGACGACCCGGCGGCGGTACGCTCCATTGGCATCGAGTACGCCACGGAATTGTGTGCGCGTTTGATGGCCGAGGACGTTCCCGGGTTGCACTTCATTACCCTGAACCACTCCACGGCGACCCTGGAGATCTACGAGAACCTGGGGCTGCACCAGCGGTCCTGATCACGGCTGGCCGGCGGGCGGCGGAAGAGGGGCGTATATGGGCTGGACGATCCTCTACATCGCGTTCGGCCTGGTCGCCGTGTGGCTGCTGGGCGAGGTACTGCTCCAGTACAAGGCCCGGCTGCGCTGGCGGCTGCTCGCCTTCGCCGGCTTCCTCGGTGTGGTCGTCGGCGTCGTCATCCCCTCGGTGATCGTGATCGGGGTCGGTCTGCTCGCCTTCGCCTTCGGCCAGACCCAGGTGACGCTCTCCTTCAAGCGCGGCTTCACCACCGGCTGGGCCCTGGGCGGCAAACCCGGCGAGAGCCGGCGCCGCCGGGCCCGGCCGTCCGGCCCGCCCGCCACCGAACCCACCCTCCAGGTCTCCGACGTGGAGGCGGTACCGGCCGGTGAGCCGCCCGCCGACCTCCCCGGCCCGGGCATCGGCGCGGGCGGGGGCGGCCCGGAGACCTTCGAGAGCACCGGGGGCTTCCGGAGCGTCGGCGGCTTCCAGAACCAGGACACCTACGCCGGCCAGGGCTCGTACGGCTACCAGACCGGCGACTACGAGCCGGGCGACCCCTACCGCACCCAGGACCCGTACCAGGACCCGCAGGACCAGAGCGTCTTCGCCACCCAGGCCTTTCCCGCACCGTCCTACGACGCGCCACCTACCGCGGACCGGAACGACTACGCACGGGCCGACACCACCGCCGTCTACGCACCGGAACCGCTGCCCGAGGAGACCGGCCAGTACGGCATCTACAGCGCCGACGCCCGCACTCCGCAGGCCGACTACACGGGCTACGACGTCTACGGCAACACTGCCGGCAGCGGCGCCGGCGACGGCAACGGCTATGCGTACGGCGGCAGTTACGGCCAGCCCGCGGCCGGCCAGGACGGCTACGCCGACCCCTACGCGGCGTACGGCGACGGCCAGGGCCAGCAGCAGCCCTACGCCGACCCGTACGCCGGCGCCCAGCAGTACTCCGCCCCGTACGACCCCTACGCGCAGCCGGACCCGTACGCCGCGCCGGCCTACGGCGCGCAGCAGTACGACGGCCAGGGCGGGCCGCTCGGCCAGAGCCCGGGCCAGGGCTACGGGGAGGCCTCGTCCGACGGCGCATGGGTCCCCCAGCAGCGCGACGGTGAACTCCCGCCCGAGCAGCCGCCCTACCCGCCCTACCAGCAACAGGGCTACGACGGACAGCAGTTCCGCTACTGAGTGGGCCCGGGCGCGGCGCCGGGCGCCGCGGCCGCGCTCATGTGGAGCCGTGCCAGTCGTCGCCGTTCACGATCAGCCCCGCGACGAGCGCGCCGGACATCCCGGCATGCGCCAGCCCGCCGCCCGGGTGCGACCAGCCGCCGACCGCATAGAGCCCCGGTATCCGGGTGCGGTTGCCCGGCCGCAGGAACCGGCCGTCCCGGCCCGCCAGCGCCGGACCCGGCACCAACGCGTCGTCCGCGGGCGGTCGCACCTCCCGCCACAACACCCGCTCCGCAAGCCCCGGAACAGCCGCCCCGGCCACCTCGACCAGCCGGTCCGCCTCCGCCTCGGCGGACGCACCGTCCAGCCAGTCGACCGGGCCGTGCGGCGCCACCGCCGCGGTCAGCGTCACGGCCTCGTGGTCGTCGTCGGGCCGGGTGGTGGGATCGTCCGGGCGCAGTACCGTCACCGTCGGCCGCGCACAGGGTGTGCTCCCCCAGCCACCGCTGGGAGGTGCCCCCAGCCCGGGGCCGTCCCCGAACACGCCCACCAGCTCCGCCGCCCGGTCCGCCGCATGGACGACGGTCCGATGCACCGCACCCGGCTCCCGCGCCCCGCGCAGCGCCAGACAGACCGTGAAGCGCGCCGTCGCCCCCACCTCGGGGGCGTCCACCGGCCGTACCTCGTCCGCCCCGTAGGGCTGCCGTCCGTCCAGGAGCGCCGGCAGCCGGGCCGGGGCGATGCCCGCGACCACGAACTCGGCCTCGTGGACCTGCCCGTCGGCCAGTGCGACGCCCGCCGCCCGGCCGTCCTTCTCGACGATCCCGGCCACCTCGGCGCCGAAGGCGAACGTGACCTTCCGCGCCCGGCAGCGCTCGTACAGCGCGTCGGCCAGCGCCCGCATCCCGCCGCGCACATACCAACTGCCGAAGGTCTGCTCCATGTACGGCAGCACCGCGGCGCTCGCCGGGGCGCTGCGCGGGTCGAAGCCGTACGCCAACGCATGGCTCTCCAGCAGCGCCACCAGCCGCGGGTCGACCAGCTCGCGGCGGGCGACCTCGGCGAGCGTCGCGGTCGTCGGCCGCGCGCTCCGGCCGAACAGCCCCCGCCGGCGCACCGCCGGATACGGATCGCGCCCCAGCACCCGCCAGTCCGGCCACAGCGGCTCCTCCAGGAGCGGCCGGCGGGTGGCGTCCCAGGCCTCGCGGGCCCGGACCAGCAGCGCGCTCCAGCGCTCACCGCAACCGGCGCCCAGCGCCTCGTCCAGCGCCCCGTGGACACCGGCGCGCGAGGCGTTCGGCAGCGAGACCGCCGTGCCGTCGGCGAAGACATGACGGCTCGCCGGGTCCACCTGGGACAGCTCGACGCAGCTCTCCAGCGGCTCCCGGCCGGTCTTGACGAACAGATCGCGGTAGACCGCCGGCAGGTGCAACAGCCCCGGGCCGGTGTCGAACGCGAAGCCGTCCCGCGCCAGCCGCCCCACCGCGCCCCCGTGCGTCGCGCCGCGCTCGAACACCGCCACCCGGTGGCCCGCGACGGCCAGCCGGGCAGCGGCCGCCATCGCGCCCATCCCGGCGCCGATCACCGCAATCCGTGCCATGCCTGCGACTTTATCCGGCCGCACTGACAACGCCCGCACGGCCGCTGCCGCCCGCGGACCGGCCCCGTGCGCTCAGCCCCCCGTGCCCTCGGCCCCCGGCGGCACCACGCCGCCCGCCGCGGCCAGCCGCTTCTCCGCCCGCCGCGCCCGCCGGCGCCGCAGGTACCGGCGGATCCGCGACCACAGCACGATCACCAGCGTGAGGCCCGCGGCCAGCAGCGTGCCCGCGATGACCGCCGCGGCCACCGGATGGAAGACGGCGAAGGCGATCAGCCCGGCCACGCCCAGGTCCTCGACCACGCTCAGCACGATGTTGCTGGCCGGCTCCGGCGAGGTGTTCACCGCGATCCGCGTGCCCGCCTTGACCAGGTGGCTCAGCAGCGCCGTGGAACCGCCCACCGCGCCCGCCGCCAGCTCGGGCAGCGAGCCCTGGTGCCCGGCCAGCAGCGCCGCCACCACACCGCCGGCGACCGGCCGGATCACGGTGTGCACGGCGTCCCAGACCGAGTCCACGTACGGGATCTTGTCGGCGACCGCCTCGCACAGGAAGAGCAGACCGGCCACGATCAGCACGTCGGGGCGCTGGAGCGCCGCCGGCACGTCGTCGGTGACGCCGGTCGCGCCGAGCAGACCGAGGAGCAGGACGACGGCGTAGGCGTTGATCCCGCTCGCCCAGCCACTGGTGAAGACCAAGGGAAGTACGGACACGACGGAGATCGTAGGCCGCCCCTGGGGGCCGGTGCTCAGGTTTGAGTATCCGTACTCAGACGCCCAGATGAGTAGGTACGCGGATGGGCCGGCACCCGCCGGGACGGAAGAGTAGGGGCCACGGAAGGGAAGCGGCGCCGCACCGCCGACACGGGGCGGCGGAATGGCGCGGCTCCCGGCCGTGACGGGGGAAGGGAAAACGGGGGAGCACGGGGGCTCCACGGGGGAGCACGGGGGAAGCGCTGCCCTGGTCGGATCGGCGGGGGAACGATCTGTGCCAGGGCGGCGCACTCTTTGGTGCGGGCCCACGGGGGAATCGCGGGTGCGCACCGTACCTGACCAATGCGGTGCGCACTCACTCCCCTCGGACGGCCGAGGCGCCCACCCCCTACGCGGGCGGGCCGCCGACCCGCCCCTGAAGCAGCCGCGACAGCGCCGCGTGCACCTCGTCGATCGACCGGTCGGGCTGGTACGACTGCCAGTCCAGCGCGGCCACCAGCACCATCCCGAACAGCGCCGAGGCGGTCAGCGGGATGTCGATCTCCTCGCTCAGCTCGCCGTCCGCCACCGCCTCCCGCAGCACGTCCTCCACCACCGTGATGGCCCGCTGCCGCACCACCATCAGCGTCGACTGCCAGGCCCGGTTGGTGCGCCACAGCTCGGCGACGTAGAGCTGGGTGAGCGCCGGGTAGCGGGAGATGAAGTCCAGGCCGGCCCGGATCATCGCGTCCAACGCGTCGATGCGGCTGCCGCCCCGCTCCGTCACCTCCTCCGCGGCCGCCTGCAAGGAGGTCGCCAGCAGCTCGATGCCGTGCCGCAGCAACTCCTCGAAGAGGACGTTCTTGCTCGCGAAGTTGTAGTAGACGGTGCCCTTCGCGACGCCCGCCCGCTCGGCGATCTCGTCCACCGTGGTGGAGGAGAAGCCCTGTTCGGCAATGAGCGTGACCGCGGCCTCGAAGAGTTTGCGGCGGGTGGCGTCGCGACGTGTGCTGGAGCTGTCCATGGGGGCGATTCTGCCGGTACCGGCGTTCTCCGCGCTCACAGGCTCAGCTCCGGGTGGAGATCCTTCATCCGCACCACCTGGCGGCCACGCGCCGACAGCGACGTCAGCGCGAGCGCCCCGACCGTGAACGCCACCAGCACCACACTGCCCTGCCACACCGGCGCGAGCTCCCCGCCGGTGATGAGCCGGCGCAGCCCCGCCACGATGTAACTCATCGGCAGATAGGGGTGGATGGCGCCGAAGAAGCCGGGGCTGGTCTGCACCGGGTACGTACCGCCCGCCGAGGTCAGCTGGAGCATCAGCAGCGCCAGCACCAGGATCCGCCCGGCCGGCCCGAACTGTGCGTTCAACCACTGCACGATCGCCGAGAAACAGGCCGTGACCAGCACCAGGAAGCCGAGCGTACCGGCCGCCCGGGCCATCTGAAGGCCCAGCGCGAAGTGCAGCACGGACATCAGGGCCGCGGTCTGCAACACCCCCACGCCGACCACCGGCAACCACCCGGACACCGCCACCCGCCAGGAGGACGCGCCCATCGCCAGCGCCCTCCTGTTCAGCGGCTGGATCAGCATGTACGCCACCATGGCGCCGACCCACAGCGACAGCGGGATGAAGTACGGGGCGAACCCGGTGCCGTAGTTCGGCGCCTTGTGGGCGGAGTCCGAGGCGAGTTGCACCGGGTCGGACATGACCAGGGTGCGCGCGTCGCGGTCCCTCTTGCCGTAGTCGGGGATCTGCTTCACCCCGTCGTGCAGCCCGCCGGCCAGCTTTCGCGAGCCGTCGGAGAGCTTGAACAGCCCGCCGTCCAGGGTCTGCGCGCCGCTCTTCAGCTTGCCCACGCCCGAGTCCAGGTCGCCCATGCCGGAGGCGGCCCGGCCCGTGCCGTCGTGCAGTCGGTGGGCCCCGTCGTCGAGCTTGCCCGCACCGGCGGCCAGTTGGGCGTTCCCGGCGGCCAGCCGGTGGGCGCCCGCGGCCACCTTGTGCGCGCCGTCGTTGAGGTCGTTGATCTTCTTGACCGCGGCGTCCATGTCGGCGCCGAGCGTCGGGCCGTGCTTCGCCAACTCGCTCGCCAGGTCGTGCAGGGTGGCCAGGTCCCGGTCCAGCCGGTCCAGGTTCTTCTGGTCGTGGGCGTACCCGCTGATCTCCTCGGCCTTGTCCGCCGCGGCGGCCGCGTCGTCCTTGAGCTGCTTCAGCTCGTCGCAGGAGGTCTCCAGGGTGATGCCGCTCTCACAGCGCGCGTGGTAGTACCTCGCCAGGTGGTCGGAGATCCCCCGGGAGAGCTTCGCCCCTGTGGAGGCCGCCGCCGGGAGCGCGCCCAGGTGGTCACGGACCGCCTGCGAACCGTCCGCGACGAGCTGCGCCGCCTCGCCGATCTCCTTGCCGTGCGCATGGATGAAGGGCCCCACCTTGCCGGCGATGCCGTTGACGGTGTCGGCCAGCTGCTGGGTGCCGTCGGCCACCTGCCGGGAGCCGTCGGCCAGTTGGCGCGATCCGTCGGCCGCCGTACCGGCTCCCCGCGCCAGGTCGGAGCTGCCTCGGGAGAGCCGCCCGGCGCCCGCGTCGAGGTCGCCCAGGCCGGTGACGAGTCGGCCGCTGCCGTCCTTCGCGGTGCCCAGCCCGTCGGCCAGTTTGCCCGCGCCGTCCTTGGCCCGCCCGATGCCGTCCCTGAGGCGGCCGGCGCCGTCCGCGGCCTCCTGGGTCTTGTCGTGCAGGGTCGAGAACGAGACGAAGATCTTGTCGAAGAAGGTGCGCGAGGCCTTCTTCGAGGCCGCCGCGCGCACCTCGGAGAACACCGTCCGGGAGATCTGCCCGACGATGTAGTTGTTCGCGTCGTTCGTCCGCACCTTGAGGGCGCCGGTCTCCGGGTGGTCACCGGAACTGGAGGCGATCCGCCGGCTGAAGTCCTTCGGGATCGACAATGACAGGTAGTACGTGCCGTCCTCGACGCCCCTGGCGGCCTCCTCGGCGTCCACCGGGCGCCAGTCGAAGGTGTGGCTGTCGGCCAGCCCGTCGACGATGCCGTCGCCCGCCGAGATCCGCTTCCCGTCGACGTCGGCGCCCTTGTCCTCGTTGACCAGCGCCACCGGGATCTTGTCCAGCCGCCCGTACGGGTCCCAGAAGGACCACAGGTACAGCGCGCCGTACAGCAGCGGCAACAGCAGCAGGGCGACCAGCGCCGCGCGCGGCAGCTTCCCCCTCCCGAACCGCTTCAGCTCAAGCGCGGCCAGCTTGGGCGAGCGCATCGGCCGCCCCCTCCTTGTCGTGGTCCCGGTCGTCGTCGCTGTCGTCGGTGCCGGTGTCGTTGCCGTTGCCGTTGCCGTCGTTGGTGTCGGTGTCGGTGTCGGTGTCGGCGTTGGTGGCGTCCGTGGTGGTCGTGGTGTCGGTGTCGGCGTTGGTGGCGTCTGTGGTGGTCGTGGTGTCTGCGTCGGTGGTGGTGGTCGTGTCGTTCGAGGCAGTCGTGGTGGTCGTGTCGTTCGAGGCAGTCGTGGTGGTCGTGGTGGTCGCGGCGTCCGTGGTGGCCTCCTCCGGGCGGTCGCCCGTGCGCACCAGCACCAGGTCCGTGCCGTCCTCGGGTGGCTCGCTGCACACCGCCAGCACCGTCGTGCCGGCCGCCGCGAGGCCGCGCAGCATCGCCCAGGCCGCCGCGCGCTCCTCGTCGGACAGCTTCAGATCGGTGTCGTCGACGGCCAGCAGCCGCGGTCCGCCGATCAGCGCCAGCGCCACGGACAGCCGCAGCGCCTCCAGCCGCTCCAGGTCGCGCACGGAGGTGCGGATCCCCTTGGGCAGCGACTCCAGGTCGAGCCCGGCGGCCTTCAGGGCGCCGTCCACCAGGGCGCGGGCCTCGGCCCGGCGCTCCCGGCGAGGCCGCAGCAGTTCCCGCAGCGAACCGCCGAACCGGCCCTGCAACAGGGCGCGTTCCCGCAGGTGCTCGCCCACGGTCAGCGCGGGATCGAGCTCGGCGACCCCCGGCACGTGCGCGAGCGCGGTGACGGACCGGACCGCGGCCATCTTCTTGGGCAGCGGCAGCCCGCCGACCTCGGCACCGCCCGCGGCGGATTTCATCCGGCCGGTGAGCGCGAGCAGCAGACACGTACGGCCCGAGCCCGAGGGGCCCTGTACGGCGATCAGTGAGCCGGGCCCGGCGGTGATGTCGACGTCCCGGAATGCCCACCCGCGGGGGCCCTTGACCCCGAATCCCACGGCCGAGACCGCCGCCCCGTGCGAGGTGCTGTCCACGATCCCTCCCTGAACTGACTGGTCAGTTCAAAAAGTATGCAGCATCCCACCCCCCGTTCCGCAAGGGCTGGTGGGCAATTCCGCGCCACAGCCACTCCCGACCCGCCCCCAACCCACGCCCAGCCCACTCCCAGCCCACTCCCACAACCGTCCCCAATCCGACGAAAGTGCAGCTCAGGGCCGATTGTCAGTGGTGTACCTCACGATGGGCTCATACGGTCCGAATCAGCATTCGGCCCCGAACCGGCATGCGACGACAGGAGGTTCGTCATGGCAGCTCGTCCCACCGGGGGCAGCTCCGCTGCGTACGGTCCCCCGAGCGATGTCCACCCCGTCCTGCGCAGAGCGACCGCACCACGCGCCGCCCTCGACCTGCTCGCCCAGGCCCAGCAGGGTCTCGACGAAGCACAGACCCTCGACACCCCCAACGAGCAGTTCGCCACGGCCCATCTGGCCGCACTGCGCACCGCCGCCGCCGTCCTCGCCGTCCGCGGCCGGCCGGAGACCACCGTGCGCCGCAGGCAGCGTATCCGCAGCGCCTGGGAGGTCCTCCCCGAGGTCGCCCCCGAACTCGCCGAGTGGAGCGCCCTGTTCGCCGCCGGGGCCGACCGCCGCGCCAAGGCCGAGGCCGGTATGGCCGGTGCGGCCAGCCGCCGCGACGCCGATGATCTCCTGCGCGATGCCGCGATGTTCCTGCGCCTGGTGGAGCGCATGCTGCTCCTCCAGTCGTCACTGCCGCCCCAGCGCGCGGGGTGAACGACCGGACGGGCCGGCCTGCGGTACGACCCCATGGCGCAGATCGGGGGCGCTGAGGACACAGACCTCCGGCCCTGAGAGCACAGACCTGCGGCCTTGAGGGCGCAGAACTGCCGGCCTTGAGGGCGCAGACCTGTGGCCCTGAAGGGGGAGGCGGCGCCCGGCGGGGGAGTGGTGGAGGAGCGGGGTGGGTGGGTTGGGGCGGGGCCCCGGGGGAGGGGAAGGGAGAGGAGCGCGCCTCCCGCCGCGGGAGCCGAGCGCCTCCCGCCAACCCCCCTCACCTGCCCGTCCCACGTCCCTCCCGACGGCGCCGCGATCGGCGGATGGCGTGGGACGGAATAGGGTGGTGGGCAACTGGATGTTCATGCCCCCGCCGAGGAGCCACCCGCCGTGTCTGACCCGCTGCGCCCGCGCGCATCCCTTCGTACCGCCGTGGTCTGGGACGTCCTCAAGGACGCCCTGGAGCGCCGGGTCAAGGCCGCCGGGCGCGACGCCCTGGACGTCCTCGACACCGGCGGCGGCTCCGGCAACTTCGCCGTGCCGGTCGCCCGCCTCGGCCACCGCGTCACGGTCGTCGACCCCAGTCCCAACGCCCTCTTCGCCCTGGAGCGCCGCGCCGCCGAGGCCGGCGTCGCCGACCGGGTGCGCGCCGTCCAGGGCGACGCCCACGGCCTCTTCGACGTCGTCGAGCGCGGCGGCTACGACGCCGTGCTCTGCCACGGCGTGCTGGAGTACGTCGACGACCCGGCCGAGGGCATCCGCAACGCCGTCGACGCGCTGCGCCCGGCCGGCACGCTCAGCCTGCTCGCCGCCGGCCTGGGCGGCGCCGTGCTGGCCCGTGCGCTGGCGGGCCACTTCACCGAGGCCCACCGGGCCCTCACGGACCCCGCCGGACGCTGGGGCGAGGGCGACCCGATGCCCCGCAGGTTCACCGCCGACCAGCTCACCGGCCTGGTCTCCGCCACCGGGCTCCAGGTCGGCGCGGTGCACGGCGTACGGGTCTTCGCCGACCTGGTCCCCGGCGTACTGGTCGACACCGAGCCGGGCGCCATGGACGCGCTGCTGAAACTGGAGGCAGCCGCCGCTGAGCAGCCCGCGTTCCACTCCGTAGCCACTCAGCTGCACGTCCTCGCGGAGCGCGACTGACCCGGCGGCACCCCCCGATCACCGCGTGCAGTCGGCCACAGGCCACCCGATCAGCCCCTTCGCCCCGTATGATCGGGGTACGACGTTCCGGCATGACGGACCGGCGGGTGGGGAATGCAGGCAGCATCACCACCGGCCGTCGCGGCGGCCTGGACAGTGAATTGGCGTCGAGGGGCGGGTTTCACGGGGGCGATTCGCTGCCTATCCTGAAAGGGTCGCACCCCGGTCGCCCCCCGCGACCGACGAGTAGGAGGACTCCGTGCCGCTCTCGGAGCACGAGCAGCGCATGCTCGAGCAAATGGAGCGAGCGCTGTACGCCGAAGATCCCAAGTTCGCGACAGCGCTTGAGGGAAACGGGCTGCGTACGTACACCCGGCGACGGGTCTACCAAGCGGTCGCGGGCTTCCTGGTGGGTATCGCCCTGCTCATGGCCGGTATGGTCGCGCAGCAGATCTGGATCAGCGTGGTGGGCTTCCTCGTCATGCTCGGCTGTGCCGTGCTGGCCGTCACCGGCTGGCGCAAGGCTCCCCGGACCGCTGACCAGCGCGGCGGCGCGGGCTCCGGAGGCACGGGCGCCCCGGCGCGCCGCCAGCCCCGGCAGCGCCGCTCGATGATGAACCGCATCGAGGACCGCTGGCAGCGTCGCAGGGACGAACAACAGGGTCACTGAGACCGGCTCGGCGGCGTTCTTCGCGCCGCACAACCTTCTCCGTGCTGCGGCCGCCCGACAGGATCGGGCGGCCGCAGCACTTTTCTGTACGGGGTGTCCACCCGCACATGGCTCCCTTGCACGGGCTTCCTTTGCACGCGCTTCCACCGCACCCGGTCCCGGCGGGGCACCGTGCCGTCGGGCCCGGTGCCCCCGGCTCCGCACCTGCGTCCGCGCACCGGCTCCGCGGCACCTCCGCACCTGCGTACCGCGCCGCCGGACGCGGCGTGCTCCCGCCGGGCCGGCTACGCCCGTTGCCGGCCCGGCCGGAACGCCGTCACGGTGCGGCGCAGCGCGGCCACCGGGCGGCTCGTACGGCACCTGAGCAGCAGGGACGTCCAGCGGGCGGCGCAGGCCCAGCGCAGGCGGGCCGCGGAGCGCGGGGCGAGCTCGGCGCGCAGCCGTAGCGCCCGGGTCGCGCCGGACCGCAACCCGGCCCGCACCCGCTGTACGTCCGCGGTGAGGCCGGACACCGGCTGGGGCTGCGGGGCGTACAGGACCTGCTCGACCGCGGCCGCGACGCGGTGCGCCGCCGTGGCCGCCTCGGGTTGCAGTTCCCCGATGCGAATGATCCGCGCGGCCGCCTTGCGCGGGGTCAGCGACTCGTCCGGCACCACGCCGAAGTCCCAGGCGGTGTCCAGCAGCTCCTGCCAGGCGGCGAGGATGCTCGCCGCGGCGTCCCGGCCCGGGCCGCCGCTCGCCGCCAGCCGTCGGGCGCGCACCTTCAGCCGCCACAGCAGTGGGACCGCGGGCAGCAGCAGGACCAGCAGCGCGGCCAGCGCGATGCCGGCCACCGCCCACGGTGACGGGCCGCCCTCCGTGGGGTGGGCGCCGGACTCCGCGGGCAGCGTCACACAGGCCGACGAGGATCCGGACGGCTGCTCACCGGGGCCGCAGGAGGGGGCCGCCGACGGGTCGTCCGCGGGGGCCTGGGGCCGGGACGGCTCGGGCGCCGGGCGGCCGGGATCCGTCGTGCCCGGGGTGTCGGGGTAGGCGTAGTCCGGGATGCTGCCCCGGCTCGGGGTGGGCTCGAAGCGGGTCCAGCCGATGCCCTGGAAGTACAGCTCGGGCCAGGCGTGCGCGTCCTTGAGGCTGACCGATGTGGTGCCGTCGGGCTGCTTGATGCCCGGGGTGAATCCGACCGCCACCCGGGCGGGGATGCCCAGGGTCCGGGCCATCGTCGCCATCGAGAACGAGAAGTGGACGCAGAAGCCCTCCTTGTCCTGGAGGAACCGCGCGATCGCCTGGGTACCGCTGCCGGCCCGGACCTGGGTGTTGTAGCGGAAGCCGCCGTAGAGGGCGAACCAGTCCTGGAGCTTGACCGCCTTGGCATAGGCGGTCGGCGCGCCATGGGTGATCTTGCGGGCGGTGGCCTTGACGACCGGCGGCAGCGAGCCCGGGACCTTGGTGTACTCGCGCACCAGGCCCGCGGGCGGCGCCGGGGCGCCGGCCAGCTGCTGGGACGTGGGGCGCACCTGGAGGCTCTCCACCTGGTACTGGAGCCCGCGGGTGTTCTGTCCCCGGTCGCCGACCAGCGTGCGGCCCTGGGGCTCGTAGCGCCAGCGGCCGGAGATGTCCACCCGGGACGCCGGATACGGGAGCGGCAGCCAGTTCTGGGCGTACCACGGCGCGGTGGAGATGGAGGTGTTGATCCGGTTGCGCTCGACCGCGGAGCTCAGGCCGGGCGGCTCCGGCAGCCGCTCCGGGACGTCCGTGACCGTGCGCTCGGACGGCTTCCAGGCCGCGCCGTCGAACTGGTCGAGGGCGACTATCCGCAGATACAGGTCACGGCTGTCGGCGGCCGTGGTGCGGTAGTTGAGGACCTCCTTGTCCTCGGGTTGGTTGAGGCTGTCCTGGAGCGACACCAGCGGGTTCACCGCGGAGATCGTGCCGCCCCCGCCGCCCGGGCCCCCGCCGTTGCCGGAGGGGCCGATCAGCCCGCCGCCCAGGGAGGGCAGCACGGCGGGCACCACCAGTGCGATGCCGAGCGCCAGGGCGCCGATCCTGCGGCCCGTACGGACCGGGGCCAGCGCCGGTCCGGCGGCCCCGGCGGCGAAGCCCGGCCCGCCGCCCGGCCGGTCCGTACCGCCGAACACCCGGCCCCACTGGGAGAGCCGGTCACGGCCCTCCGCCAGCAGGAGCAACAGATAGCCGGCCGCGGCGACCAGGAACCACAGCCAGCCCGCGCCGCCCTGGGACAGCCCCGCCGCCACCGAGTACAGCGCCAGCAGCGGTAGCCCGGCGGGCGCGGCGCTGCGGTACGTGACCGCCAGCGCGTCCACGATCAGGCCGATGACCAGGACGCCGGCGACCAGCAGCAGCCGGATGCCGGGGGTGACCGGGGCGGGGATGGCGTAGCGGCCCACGTCCTGTACGCCGCTCTGCACCAGCCGGCTGAACTCCGCGATCGCGTCCGGGCCCGGCACCAGGCCGAGGATCGCCTCGCCCGGGGTGAAGAGCACGGTCATCAGCGGGACGGCGACCAGGGCCTGGACGGCGACGGTGAGCGGTCTGGCGAGCGGCACCCGACGGGCCAGCGCGCCCACGCCGGTCACGATCGCCAGCAGGACCGCCACCTGGAAGATCCAGTTGATCGGGTCCACCAGCGGCAGCAGCGCGCAGGCGGCGCACAGGGTGGCCACCACGGCACACAGCGCCAGTCGCGCCCGACCACTCATGCCGCCACCTCGCCGCGCTCCGTCAGGGCCGACGCCCCGCTGCGCGCCGGACCGTCCCCGAACGCCGGACCGTCCCCGTACGTCCACGTCCCGCGGCTGCCCACCACGCCCATGCTCCCCTTCACAACCGTCCCCCGGCCACCGTCTCCGGACCGGCGCCCGGGCTCCCGCTCCGCTCCGCCGGCCGCTCGGCCGCGGCCCCCGAGCGGTCCGCCGCCGCCCGCCACAGGTCGGCCAGGGCGTCGCCGGGCCGCACCGGCACGGCCGTCCAGCCCGCCCGGCGCAGCAGCCGCAGCCGCTCGGCCATCGGGACCTGCCCGGTGGCGAACCTGATGCCGCCGGGGCCCCGGCTCCAGGCGTCGCCGTCCAGGACGAAGGCGATCGCCGCGCCGCTGCGCCGGCGCATCTGCCCGGCGACCGCGGCCTGTGCCTCGTCCAGATCGCCGAAGATGGCCACCAGCAGCCCTTCGCCACCGGCGCGCAGCACGTCGTACGCGGCCGAGAGTCCGGCCTCCTCGGAGTGCTCCACGACGGCGAGGGTGTCCAGCACCAGCCCCACGGCGTCGGCGGACTCCGTGCCGCCCGCGAAGCTGCCGGCGCCGTCCGGGCCCGGCACGGAGCTGCCGGTGTCGGTCAGCAGGCGGACCGAGAAGCCCCGCTCCAGTAGGTGCACCGCGGTCGAGGCGGCCGCCGACACCGCCCATTCGAAGGCCGAGTCGGGCCCGCTCCCGGAGTGGGCGACGTCGCGGGTGTCGAGCAGGACCGTGCACCGCGCCTTCTGCGGCTGCTCCTCCCGGCGGACCATCAGTTCGCCGTAGCGCGCCGTGGACCGCCAGTGGACCCGGCGGAGATCGTCGCCGTGCCGGTAGCCGCGCGGGATGAGGTCGTCCTCGCCGGCCAGCGCCAGCGAGCGCTGCCGTCCGTCGCCGTACCCCGCGGCCTCGCCCGCCAGCCGGACCGCCGGGAGCGGTTCGACCCGCGGTACCACCGTCAGGGTGTCGAACGCGCTGAAGGAACGGGTCAGTTCGCACATTCCGAACGGGTCGGAGAGCCGCAGCTGGAGCGGGCCCAGCGGATAGCGGCCGCGCAGGTCGGAGCGGACGCGGTAGGAGACCTCGCGGCGGCCGCCGGCCTCCACCCGGTCCAGGACGAAGCGTGGCCGGGGCCCGAGGACGTACGGCACGCGGTCCTGGAGCATCAGCACGCCCGTGGGCAGCCGGGAGACGTTCTCCATCCGCAGCAGGACCCGGGATTCCGCGGCCGCGGGGACCCGGGCGGGGGAGAGCGTACGGCTACCGGCGACGCGGTAACGGGTGCGGTGCAGGACCAGGACGCACACCAGCGGCAGCGCGGCGAGCAGCAGCCCGACCCGCAGCAGATCCGTCTGCCCGAGCACGTACGAGCACGCCGCGGCGGCCATCCCGGCCGCCAGGAACGACCTGCCGCGCGTCGTCAGTCCCCCGAGGGCCGCCCGCAGTCCGCCCCGCTCCGGCGTGCCCTCGCTCCCCCCGTCGGCCATCACAGCCCCCGTACGCCGGGCGGCTGCCGGCCGTGCGTGCGCCACGGCTGCGGGTCGGGGATCCTCGGCCCGTCCGAGACCGGGACGCGCTGGAGGATCTCCAGCACGATCTGCTCGGCGGTACGGCGGTTCAACTGCGCCTGGGCGGTGGGCAGCAGACGGTGCGCGAGCACCGCCACCGCCAGCGACTGCACATCGTCCGGCAGGGCGTACTCCCGCCCCAGGAGCGCGGCGGAGGCCTTGGCGGCGCGCAGCAGATGCAGGGTCGCCCGCGGGGAGGCGCCCAGCCGGAGCTCGGGGTGGCTGCGGGTGGCGGTCACCAGGTCGACCGCGTACCGGCGCACCGGCTCGGCGACGTGGACCTCGCGCACCGCGTCGATCAGCTTCAGGATCTCGTGGGCGTGCGCCACCGGCTGGAGGTCGTCGAGCGGGGAGGCGCCGCCGTGCACGTCCAGCATCTGGAGCTCGGCCGACGGGCTGGGGTAGCCGATCGACACCCGTGCCATGAAGCGGTCCCGCTGCGCCTCGGGGAGCGGATAGGTGCCCTCCATCTCCACCGGGTTCTGGGTGGCGACGACCATGAAGGGACTGGGCAGTTCGTAGGTCTGCCCGTCCATGGTGACCTGACGCTCCTCCATGGACTCCAGGAGCGCGGACTGGGTCTTGGGCGAGGCGCGGTTGATCTCGTCGCCGATGACGATCTGGGAGAAGATCGCGCCCGGCTTGAACTCGAAGTCCCGCTGCTGCTGGTCGAAGATGCTGACGCCGGTGATGTCGGACGGCAGCAGGTCGGGCGTGAACTGGATGCGCCGCACCGAGCAGTCGATGGAGCGGGCCAGCGCCTTGGCGAGCATGGTCTTGCCGACGCCGGGTACGTCCTCGATGAGCAGGTGCCCCTCGGCCAGCAGGACGGTCAGCGCGAGCCGTACGACCTCCGGCTTGCCCTCGATCACGCTCTCCACCGACCGGTGCACCCGCTCCGCGGTGGTGGTCAGATCGTTGAGGCTCGCTCGTTCGTCATACGTCGTCACTCGGCCCTCCTCGGCCCTGTGCTGCGGGCCGATGCCCCCTGTGCGGACCCGGCCCCTCCCCGAAAGCGCGTCGTGCCCGGCCACGGTCAGGACGACGTCACCTACGCATTCTTGCCGCCCGCGAGGCTTCGCGTCATGGGCTGTGGATAACTCGCCACGTTATGCGCCGATCTTCCCGGCGAACCCGACGAAGCCGGCGTTCCGGGTCGTCCCGGAACACCGGCCGGACCGGCCCCGCCGGTCAGGACTGCGGGTCGATCTCCCGCAGCAGGCCCGTCTTGACGTCGAACACAAAGCCGCGGACGTCGTCGGTGTGCGGCAGGAAGGGCGAGGTGCGCACCCGCTGCATGGACTGCCGGACGTCCTCGTCGAGGTCCTTGAACGCCTCGACGGCCCAGGTCGGGCGCTGGCCGACCTCGGCCGCCAGCTCGTGGCGGAAGTCCTCGGTCAGGCTGAGCAGACCGCATCCGGTGTGGTGGATGAGGACGACGGAACGGGTGCCGAGTGCGCGCTGGCTGATCGTCAGGGAGCGGATGATGTCGTCGGTGACCACACCCCCGGCGTTGCGGATGGTGTGGCAGTCGCCGAGTTCGAGGCCGAGGGCGGCATGCAGGTCGAGGCGGGCGTCCATACAGGCCACGACGGCGACCTTGAGGACCGGCCGGGCGTCCATGCCGGGGTCGGTGAAGGCGGCGGCATAGCGCCGGTTCGCCTCGACGAGGCGGTCGGTGACCGTGCCACCGGTAGGGACGGCGGCGCTGTCGGCGGACGGGGGCAGCGGCTGCGACGCAGGTATGGGCATGCATTCACGGTAATCGTCATGGCCTCTTTCAGCCGCATGAGAGGCCGGGCATAGGGGGCAACGTCACTCCTTGTGAGGTATTGCACAGGCCGCCCGTGCCCCGCCGTACGGGTGAGAAGCCGGTCTCCGAGGCCTCCGGAAAGCCGTCGCGGGACGCGCGCGACCAGTTGATTGACCGGGGCAGCCGGTGGACTAAAGTGGCGCGAAGTGGGAGGCGTGACGCTCTCCTTGGATACCGAACTCCTCGCGTGCGCGAAGCGCACGTACGGCTCGGCCTCCTCCCGCTCCCTTGGGTCTCCGACGGCACTTCCCCGTCGCCGGAGGGCCACTTCCCCTTCAGAGCGGGCGGGGACCCAGCGGTACGTGCGGCGTCCCCCAGCCAGCGGCCGGGGACCCCCCTGCCGTCCACCATCGGAAGGCGCATGAGCAGCAACACCCGCCACGTACCCGTCATGCTCCAGCAGTGTCTGGACATGCTCGCCCCCGCGCTCACCGAGCCCGGTGCGGTCGTCGTCGACTGCACGCTCGGCCTCGGTGGCCACAGCGAGGCGCTGCTCTCCACGTTCCCGTCGGTCCGGCTGGTCGCGCTCGACCGCGACCCGGCCGCGCTGAAGCTCGCGGGGGAGCGGCTCGCGCCGTACGGCGAGCGCGCCACCCTGGTGCACGCCGTCTACGACGAGCTCCCCGAGGTCCTCGACCGGCTGGGCATCCCGCGGGTCCAGGGCGTGCTGTTCGACCTCGGGGTCTCCTCCATGCAGCTCGACGAGGCCGACCGCGGCTTCGCGTACGCCCAGGACGCCCCGCTGGACATGCGGATGGACCAGACGACCGGCATCAGCGCGGCCGAGGTCCTCAACACCTACCCGCCCGGTGAGCTGGTCCGGATCCTGCGCTCCTACGGGGAGGAGAAGCAGGCCAAGCGGATCGTTGCGGCCGTGGTGCGCGAGCGCGCCAAGGAGCCGTTCACGAACAGCGCCCGCCTCGTGGAGCTGATCCGGGACGCGCTGCCGCAGGCCGCCAAGCGCACCGGCGGCAACCCCGCCAAGCGCACGTTCCAGGCCCTGCGCATCGAGGTCAACGGGGAGCTGGCGAGCGTGGAGCGCGCCATCCCGGCCGCCGTCGACGCGCTTGCGGTGGGCGGCCGGATCGCCGTGCTCGCCTACCACTCGCTGGAGGACCGCCTGGTCAAGCAGGTCTTCGCGGCCGGCGCGAGCAGCACGGCGCCGCCCGGGCTGCCGGTCGTGCCCGAGCGCTACCAGCCCCGCCTGAAGCTGCTGACCCGTGGCGCCGAGCTGCCCACGGAGGAGGAGATCGCCGAGAACCGCCGCGCCGCCCCCGCCCGGCTGCGCGGCGCCGAGCGCATCCGCGCCAAGGTCGAGAACGCCGTGGACACCGCGTGAGAGGCCAGGGGCGGCGCCCGCGCGGCAGGCAGAAACGACTCTCCGGGCTGTTTCCCTCCCCCGCCGCCCCCGGCACCGCGGCGCGCACCCCCTTCGTCCTCCTCGTCGTCGTCCTGCTCGGCTCCGGACTGATCAGCCTGCTGTTGCTCAACTCCGCCCTCAACCAAGGGTCGTTCGAGCTCAGCACGCTGGAGAAGAAGACCGACGAGCTGACGGAGGAGCAGCAGGCGTTGCAGCAGGAGGTGGACGCCTACTCCGCACCCGGTGCGCTGGAGCGCCGGGCCCGCGAGCTGGGGATGGTCCCCGGTGGCTCCCCGGCGTTCCTGCTCCCCGACGGGCGGGTGCTCGGCAAGCCGGGCGTGGCCACGTCGCAGGGGGCACCGCTGAGCACCGCCGTCAAACCGTCGGCGTCCGCCCTCCTGGGCCTGACCGCACTGACCTCGCCCTCCGGGCCACCGGTCGCGCTGAGCGCTCCCGCCGGTCCGCCGGCCGCAGCGCTCCTCGCGCCGTCCGCCCGGCCGCCGGCACCGCCCGCGTCCGCCGCGCCGGACCCGCAGGGCCCACCCGCCCCGTCGGACCCGCACCACCGTCCCGCCCCACCGGCCCCCACCACCGACCAGGGCACCGGCGCCGCCCCCGCCCCCCTGGCTCCCACCGCACCGCGCGCCCCGTCGGAAACCAGCGCCCCCGCGCCCCCCTCGGCGCCCGCCCCCGCCCCGACGACCTCCGGCAGGTGACCGCGGTATGACCGACCCAAGGGACCCCCGCCGGGTACCGCGCCCCGCCAGGCGCACCGGCCAGGCCCCGCCCCGCAGCGGCCGCCCGGCCGCCGCCAAGCGCCCCGCGCCCCGGCAGGGCACCGCCCGGCCCGCCGCCCGCCGTCCCGCCCAGGGCTCGGCCCGCCCGCAGCGCCCCCGCTCCGGACCCCCGGCGCTCCGGCTCGGCAGCCCGCGCCCCCGGCTGCGGCTGGTCGCCCTCGGACTGACGCTGATCATGCTGGTCTTCGTCGTACGCCTCTTCCAGGTGCAGGCGGTGGACGCCGGGGCGTACGCGGCCAAGGCCAACGAGAACCGGTATGTGCCGGTCACGCTGGCCGCCGAGCGCGGTGCGATCACCGACCGCAACGGCGTGGACCTGGCCACCACCGTGGACGCCTACGACATCACCGCCGACCCGAGCCTGCTGGCGCCCGAGAAGACCAAGATCCGCGACGCCCCGCGGCGGGCCGCCGCGCTGCTCGCGCCGATCCTCCAGGCGGACGAGGCCACCCTGGCCCGGAAGCTCGACCAGCCCACGGTGCGCTACGTCCTGCTCGCCCGGCAGCAGACCCCGCAGGTCTGGAAGCGGATCAAGGACCTCCGCAAGACCCTCGACGCCCGGGCCGCCGCCGCCCCCAAGAGCGCGCCCCGCCCCGACGTCCTGGTCGGGATCTTCGCCGACAAGCACAGCAAGCGCATCTACCCCAACAAGAACCTCGCCTCCGGCGTCCTGGGCTTCGTCAACGGCGCGGGCAAGGGCCGCGGCGGTCTGGAGGCGCTGCTGAACAGGCAGCTCGCGGGCAAGGACGGCAAGCTCGTCTACGCCCAGTCCGGCGGCCGGCGGGTGCCCACCGCCGACACCCACGAGTTCCCCGCGGTCCCCGGCACCGACGTCGAGCTGACCCTCGACCGCGACATCCAGTGGGCGGCCCAGCAGGCCATCACCAAGCAGGTCGCCAAATCCGGGGCCGACCGCGGCTACGTCGTCGTCCAGGACACCCGCACCGGCGAGATCCTGGCGCTGGCCAACGCGCCGGCGTTCGACCCCAACGACATCTCCCGGGCCGACCCGGAGACGCTGGGCAACCCGGCGCTGTCCGACGCGTACGAGCCGGGGTCCACCAGCAAGCTGATGTCGATGGCCGCGGTCCTGGAGGAGGGCGTGGCCACGCCGGCCACCCGGGTCACCGTGCCCAACCGCCTGCACCGCGGGGACCGGCTCTTCGCGGACGACGTCGACCACAAGACCTGGCACCTGACGCTCAACGGCGTGCTCGCCAAGTCCAGCAACATCGGCACCATCCTCGCCACCGGCCAGCTCGGCCCGACCCAGCCCAAGGCCAACCAGGTCCTCTACTCCTACCTGCGCAGATTCGGCATCGGCCGGCCGACCGGACTGGGCTTCCCCGGGGAGACCGCCGGCATCCTGGCCACACCGCAGCACTGGAACACCTCGCAGCAGTACACGATCCCGTTCGGCCAAGGCCTGTCCCTCAACGCCGTACAGGCCGCCTCCGTCTACTCCACGATCGCCAACGGCGGCGAGCGCATCACCCCCACCCTGGTCCGCGGCACCACCGGCCCCGACGGCCACTACGTCGCGGCGCCCCGGCCCGACCGGCAGCGCGTGGTCAGCACCGCGACCGCGCGCACGCTGGCCACCATGCTGGAGTCGGTGGTCGACGACGAGGAGGGCACCGGTGCGAAGGCGAAGATCGACGGCTACCGGGTCGGCGGCAAGACCGGCACCTCCAACCGGGTGGACCCCAAGACCGGCAGGTACCACGGCTACACCGCCTCCTTCGCCGGCTTCGCGCCCGCCGACCGGCCCCGGATCACGGTCTACTGCGCCGTGCAGAATCCCACCAGGGGCAGCTACTTCGGCGGCCAGGTCTGCGGCCCGATCTACCAGCAGGTCATGGCGTTCGCGCTGAAGACCCTCCAGGTACCGCCGACCGGCGCCAAGCCCCCGCGGCTGCCGGTCACCTTCACGCCAGGCCAATGAAATCGAGGCAAATCCGCCGTGACGACCATCACCCCCGACGGCCCCCCGGAACCGCGCGACCGCACCTCCCCACGGCCCTCACTTCGCCCCGGGACCGATCGGACCGGTACGCTCACCGCCGTGTCACACGCTGATCAGTCCCCGAAAGCCCAGCACGCTGAGCAGGGTGGCCCCGGCAAATACCCCGGAGCGCCGCGCCCTGAGCAGGTCCGCCCCACCCCCCTGGCGGACCTCGCCGAGCAGCTGGGCACCCCGGCCCTCGCAGCACCCCCTGCGGATGTCGCCGAGGTGTCCGTCACCGGCATCACCCACGACTCCCGGGCCGTCCGGCCCGGTGACGTCTACGCCGCGCTGCCCGGCGCCCGTCTGCACGGCGCCGACTTCGTCGCCCAGGCCGCCGACCTCGGCGCCGCGGCGATCCTGACCGACCCCTCGGGCGCCGAGCGGGCCGCCGCGACCGGCCTGCCGGTCCTGGTCGTCGAGAACCCGCGGGCACGGATGGGCGCCCTGGCCGTCTCGATCTACGGCGCACCCGGTGAGGACCTGCTCCAGATCGGCATCACCGGCACCTCCGGCAAGACCACCACCGCCTACCTCATCGAGGGCGGACTGCGCGCCGCCGCGGCCCGGCGACCCGACGGGGGCCTGACGGGCCTGATCGGCACGGTCGAGACCCGCATCGGCGACGAGCGCATCAAGTCCGAGCGCACCACCCCCGAGGCCACCGACCTCCAGGCGCTGTTCGCGGTGATGCGCGAGCGCGGCGTCCGCGCCCTCGCCATGGAGGTCTCCAGCCACGCCTTGGTCCTGGGCCGGGTCGACGGCTGCGTCTTCGACGTCGCGATCTTCAACAACCTCAGCCCGGAGCACATGGAGTTCCACTCCGGCATGGAGGACTACTTCCAGGCCAAGTCGCAGCTGTTCACCAAGGCCCGCAGCCGGGCCGGCGTGGTGAACCTCGACGACGAGTACGGGCGGCGGCTGGCCGCGGGCGAGTCCGAGGTCCCGGTGACCACCTTCTCCGCCGAGGGCCACCCGGACGCGGACTGGCGCGCCGCCGACGTCGAGGTCGGTGCGCTCGGCTCGACCTTCACCGTGCACGGTCCGGAGGGCCAGACCCTGCGCGCCGCATCCCCGATCGCCGGCCCGTTCAACGTCGCCAACGCGCTGGCCGCGATCGTCTCGCTGGTCGTCGCCGGCGTCGACCCGCAGACCGCGGCCGACGGCGTCGCCGCGGTGCCCGGAGTGCCCGGCCGGCTGGAGCGCGTCGACGCCGGCCAGCCGTACCTCGCGGTGGTCGACTACGCCCACAAGACCGACGCCGTCGAGTCGGTCCTGCGCGCCCTGCGCAAGGTCACCGACGGCAAGCTGCACGCCGTGCTCGGCTGCGGCGGCGACCGCGACCCGCACAAGCGCGCCCCCATGGGCGCCGCGGTCGCCCGCCTCGCCGACACGGCCATCCTGACCTCCGACAACCCGCGCACCGAGGACCCGCTCGCGATCCTCGCCACCATGCTGGCGGGCGCCGCGGAGGTGCCGATCCACGAGCGCGGCACGGTGCTCGTCGAGGAGGAGCGGGCCGCCGCCATCGCGGCCGCCGTCGCCCGCGCCCGGCCCGGCGACACCGTGATCGTCGCGGGCAAGGGCCACGAGCAGGGTCAGGACATCGCCGGAGTGGTCCGCCCCTTCGACGACCGCCAGGTGCTGCGCGAGGCGATCGAGTCCGCCATGGCAGCGCAGCAGTCGCAGCAGTCACCGCAGCCGAACCACCAGGGATGACACACCGCCATGCGCGCTCAATCCTTCCGCCCGCCCGTCGCCCACCACCCTCCGGTGGAAGCCCTTCGGGCCCTTCTCGACTGCCCGGCCCGCACCGGGGGTGACCTGTGATCTCCCTGTCCCTCGCCGAGATCGCGAGCATCGTCGGCGGGCAGCAGTACGACATACCGGACGCCGGCCGAACGGTCACCGGGCCCGTCGTCGCGGACTCCCGCGCGGTACGCCCCGGCGGCCTGTTCGTGGCCTTCGCCGGGGAACGCGTCGACGGCCACGACTTCGCAGCGGGCGCCGTCGAGGCGGGCGCGGTGGCCGTCCTGGCCGCCCGTCCCGTCGGCACCGCGGGCCGTCCCGTTCCGGCGATCGTCGTCGACGACGTCACCGCCGCGCTCGGCGCGCTGGCCCGTGCCGTCGTCGAGCGGCTGGGCACCACCGTCGTGGGCCTGACCGGCTCGGCCGGCAAGACCAGCACCAAGGACCTGATCGCCCAGCTGCTGCAACGGCACGGCCCGACCGTCTGGCCCGAGGGCAACCTCAACAACGAGATCGGGCTGCCGCTGACCGCGCTGCGCGCCGACGACACCACCCGGCACCTGGTGCTGGAGATGGGCGCGCGCGGCGTCGGCCACATCCGCTACCTCGCCGAGCTGACTCCGCCGCGGATCGGCGTGGTGCTCAACGTCGGCAGCGCGCACATCGGCGAGTTCGGCGGCCGCGAGCGGATCGCGGAGGCGAAGGGCGAACTCGTCGAGGCGCTGCCGACGGCCGAGGACGGTGGGGTCGCGGTGCTCAACGCCGACGACCCGTACGTCCGCGCCATGGCCGCGCGCACCAAGGCCCGCACGGTCCTGTTCGGTGAGGCCGAGGACGCCGCGGTACGTGCCGAGAATGTCCGGCTCACGGACCTCGGACAGCCCGCTTTCACGCTTCGCACACCCTCCGGGTGCAGCGATGTGACCATGCGGCTGTACGGTGAGCACCACGTGTCGAACGCGCTCGCCGCGGCCGCCGTAGCCCATGAGTTGGGCATGCCCGTAGACGAGATCGCCATCGCGCTCTCCGAAGCCGGCACGCTCTCCCGCTGGCGTATGGAGGTCACCGAGCGCGCGGATGGCGTGACGGTCGTCAACGACGCCTACAACGCGAACCCCGAGTCCATGCGAGCGGCGCTGCGGGCGCTGGTCGCCATGGGCGCCGCCGGCAAGGCGAAGGGGGGTCGTACGTGGGCGGTGCTCGGTGAGATGGCCGAGCTCGGTGAGGAGTCACTCGCCGAACACGACGCGGTCGGGCGGTTGGTCGTCCGGCTCAACGTCAGCAAGCTCGTGGCAGTCGGCGGCAGGGAAGCGGCCTGGCTCGACATGGGCGCCAAGAACGAGGGTTCGTGGGGTGAGGAGTCGGTGCACGTGTCCGACGCGCGGGCGGCGGTCGACCTGTTGCGCAGCGAGCTGCGACCGGGAGACGTCGTACTGGTGAAGGCGTCCAGGTCGGTGGGGCTGGAGCGGGTCGCCGCAGCATTGCTGGACGACGGGGGCCTGATGGGCGCTGAGGGTGGAGCCGCGTCCCGATGAACTCGATGAAGCAGATCCTCTTCTCCGGAATGATCGGGCTCTTCCTGACCCTGATCGGCACCCCGCTGCTGATCAAGCTGCTGGCCAAGAAGGGGTACGGGCAGTTCATCCGCGATGACGGTCCGCGCACCCACGGCAGCAAGAAGGGCACGCCCACCATGGGCGGTATCTCCTTCATCCTGGCCACGATCATCGCGTACGCCCTGACGAAGGTGATCACCTCCAGCGATCCGACCTTCTCCGGTGTGCTGGTGCTCTTCCTCTTCGCGGGGATGGGCCTGGTCGGCTTCCTGGACGACTACATCAAGATCGTCAAGCAGCGTTCGCTGGGCCTGCGGGCCAAGGCGAAGATGGCCGGCCAGTTGATCGTCGGCATCGCCTTCGCAGTGCTCTCGCTCCAGTTCGCCGACATGCGCGGACAGACCCCGGCCTCGGACCGGCTGTCCTTCACCCAGGACTTCGGCTGGCAGATCGGCCCGGTGATCTTCGTCATCTGGGCGCTGTTCATGATCCTGGCGATGTCCAACGGCGTGAACCTCACCGACGGCCTCGACGGCCTGGCCACCGGCGCCTCGGTGATGGTCTTCGGCGCGTACACGTTCATCGGCATCTGGCAGCACCAGGAGTCCTGCGCCAACCAGATCACCGCCGGACCGGGCTGTTACGAGGTCCGGGACCCGCTCGACCTCGCGGTCGTCGCCTCCGCCCTGATGGGCGCCTGCTTCGGCTTCCTGTGGTGGAACACCTCGCCCGCCAAGATCTTCATGGGCGACACCGGCTCGCTGGCCCTGGGCGGCGCGCTGGCGGGCCTGGCGATCTGCTCCCGCACGGAGCTGCTGCTGGCCATCCTCGGCGGCCTCTTCGTCCTGATCACGATGTCCGTGGTCATCCAGGTCGGTTCCTTCCGGCTCACCGGCAAGCGGGTCTTCCGGATGGCACCGCTGCAACACCACTTCGAACTCAAGGGGTGGTCGGAAGTCCTTGTGGTGGTCCGGTTCTGGATCATTCAGGGCATGTGCGTCATCGTGGGACTCGGCATCTTCTACGGCGGCTGGCAGGCAGCGAAGTGACCACGCACGACCCGACCTGGCATCCCGAGGGGTTCGCCGGTCGACACCTCACCGTCGCCGGCCTCGGCGTGAGCGGCGTTCCCGCCGCCCGCGCCCTGGCCGGCCTCGGCGCGCACGTCACCGTCGTCAACTCCAGCGACGGCGAGCGCGAGCGCGCGCAGGCCGCCGAGCTGGAGGCGCTGGGCGTCACCGTCCGCCTGGGCGACGGCGACACCCTCCCCGAGGGCACCGAGCTGATCGTCACCACCCCCGGATGGAAGCCGACCAGCCCGCTGTTCCTCGCGGCCGAGAAGGCGGGCATCGAGGTGTGGGGCGACGTCGAGCTGGCCTGGCGGCTGCGCGGCCCCGACTCCGCCCCCTGGCTGGCGGTCACCGGCACCAACGGCAAGACCACCACCGTCCAGATGCTGGCGTCGATCCTGACGGCCGCAGGTCTGCGCACGGCCGCCGTCGGCAACATCGGCGTCCCGCTCGTCGACGTGGTGCTCGGCGAGGGCCGCAAGGACGGCGCGTCGTACGGGCCCTATGACGTGCTCGCCGTCGAGCTCTCCAGCTACCAGCTGCACTGGGCGCCCTCGGTGCGGGCGCACTCCGCGGCCGTCCTGAACCTCGCCCCCGACCACCTCGACTGGCACGGCTCCATGGAGGCGTACGCCGCCGACAAGGGCCGCATCTACGAGGGCAACACCGTCGCCTGCGTCTACAACGTCGCCGACCCGGCGACCGAGGACCTGGTCCGGGCGGCCGACGTCGAGGAGGGCTGCCGGGCCATCGGCTTCACCCTCGGCACTCCGGGCCCGTCCCAACTGGGCGTCGTGGACGGCATCCTCGTCGACCGCGCCTTCGTCGAGAACCGGCACCAGCAGGCCCAGGAGTTGGCCGAGGTCTCCGACGTCCGGCCGGCGGCCCCGCACAACATCGCCAACGCCCTCGCGGCGGCGGCGCTGGCCCGGGCCTTCGGGGTGCCGCCGACCGCCGTGCGCGACGGGCTGCGCGCCTTCCACCCGGACGCCCACCGCATCCAGCACGTCGCGGACGTCGACGGCGTCACGTACATCGACGACTCCAAGGCCACCAACACCCACGCCGCCGAGGCGTCGTTGGCGGCGTACGAGCACATCGTGTGGATCGCCGGCGGGCTGGCCAAGGGCGCGACCTTCGACGACCTGGTGCGGAAGTCGGCGGACCGGCTGCGCGGGGTGGTGCTGATCGGCGCCGATCGGGCGCTGATTCGCGATGCCCTGGCGCGACACGCCCCCGAGGTCCCGGTGGTCGACCTTGACCGGACCGACACTGGGGCGATGCCTCAGGCGGTCCGGGAAGCGACCCGCCTGGCCGAGCCCGGCGACACGGTTCTGCTGGCTCCGGCCTGTGCCTCGATGGACATGTTCGTCAATTACAACAAGCGGGGCGACGCCTTCGCCGATGCGGTCGGAGCCCTGACCGCACAGGATCACTAGCCCGGTTTCTCCCCGCTGTCGCCGCGACCCGACGGCGAGCACACCTGTGGAGGGACGACGAGGATGACGGCCCGATCGGCGAAGACAGGGCGGGCGGGTGGGAGCTCGGCTGCGCGGGCGGGTGGGAGCTCGGCTGCGCGGGCGGGTGGGAACTCTTCCGCTCGGGCGGGTGGTGGTTCCTCCGCACGGGCGGGAAAGGGCACGGCCGCCGCGGCGCGTCCGCCCCGCCGGACGCCCTCGGTGCGCCCGCCGCGCGGTGGACGCACCCTGGGCGGTGCGCCCCGGCGCCTGCACACCCGGCTGAGACGGGCCTGGGACCGTCCGCTGACCGCGTACTACCTCATCCTCGGCGGCAGCCTGCTGATCACGGTCCTGGGGCTGGTGATGGTCTACTCGGCGTCCCAGATCAAGGCGCTGCAATCCGGCCTGGCCCCGACGTTCTTCTTCCGCAAACAGCTGCTCGCCGCCGCTCTCGGGGGCGGGCTGCTGCTGTTCGCCGCCCGGATGTCGGTGCGTGTGCACCGCACGCTGGCCTATCCGCTGCTCGCGGCCTCGGTGCTGCTGATGTCCTTGGTGCAGATCCCGGACATAGGGGTCGCGGTCAACGGCAATCAGAACTGGATCAACCTCGGTGGGCCTTTCCAGATGCAACCGAGCGAGTTCGCCAAGCTCGCGCTGGTGCTGTGGGGCGCGGACCTGCTGGCCCGCAAGCAGGACAAGAAGCTGCTGGCGCAGTGGAAGCACCTGCTGGTGCCCTTGATCCCGATGGCCTTCCTGCTGCTCGGACTGATCATGCTCGGCGGTGACATGGGCACCGCAACGATTCTCACCGCGATCCTCTTCGGCCTGTTGTGGCTGGCCGGGGCGCCGACCAGGCTGTTCGTGGGGGTGCTGGGCAGCGCCGCGGTGCTCGGCGCGCTGTTGATCGGCACCAGCGCCAACCGCATGTCCCGGCTGGCCTGCATCGGCGCGACCGATCCCGGCCCCGGTGATCAGTGCTGGCAGGCCGTGCACGGGATCTACGCCCTCGCCTCCGGCGGATTCTTCGGTTCCGGTCTCGGCGCGAGTATGGAAAAATGGGGTGAACTCCCTGAACCGCACACCGACTTCATCTTCGCCATCACCGGGGAGGAACTGGGTCTGGCGGGGACGCTGTCGGTGCTCGCCCTGTTCGCGGCTCTAGGCTATGCGGGTATCCGCGTGGCCGGACGCACGGAGGACCCCTTCGTACGGTACGCCGCGGGAGGCGTGACCACCTGGATCACGGCCCAGGCCGTGATCAACATCGGTGCGGTGCTCGGTCTGCTGCCGATCGCCGGTGTCCCGCTCCCGCTGTTCTCCTACGGAGGCTCCGCCCTGCTGCCGACGATGTTCGCCGTCGGGCTCTTGATCGCCTTCGCGCGTGACGAGCCCGCCGCACGGGCGGCGTTGACGGCCCGGTCGGCGCGGAAGCCGGTCTCCGGTAGGAAACCGGCTGGGGTGAGATGGAAGACGATGAGACGGCGCGTCAAGAAGCGGCCGTCCGGAGAGCGGTGAATTTCGGTGCATGTCGTACTCGCCGGTGGGGGGACCGCCGGCCACATCGAGCCCGCGCTCGCCCTCGCGGACGCACTGCGGAGGCAGGACCCCACCGTGGGGATCACGGCACTCGGCACGGAGAAGGGCCTGGAGACCCGGCTCGTCCCCGAGCGCGGCTATGAGCTCGGCCTCATCCCGGCCGTACCGCTGCCGCGCAAGCCCACGCCCGAACTGATCACCGTCCCCGGGCGGCTGCGTGGCACCATCAAGGCCGCCGAGCAGATCCTGGAGCGCACCAAGGCCGACTGCGTGGTCGGCTTCGGTGGCTACGTCGCGCTGCCCGGCTACCTGGCCGCCAAGCGGCTCGGCGTGCCGATCATCGTCCACGAGGCCAACGCCCGCCCCGGTCTGGCCAACAAGATCGGCTCGCGGTACGCCACGTTCGTCGCCGTCAGCACCCCCGACAGCAAGCTGCGCGGCGCCCGCTACGTCGGCATTCCGCTGCGCCGCACCATCGCCACCCTCGACCGTGCCGCGGTCCGCCCCGAGGCGCGCGCCGCGTTCGGCCTCGACCCCAACCTGCCGACCCTCCTGGTGTCCGGCGGTTCCCAGGGCGCCCGTCGCTTGAACGAGGTCATTCAGGCCGCCGTTCCGGCCCTCCAGCGGGCCGGCATCCAGGTGCTGCACGCGGTCGGCCCCAAGAACGAATTGCCGCATGTGGACAACATGCCGGGCATGCCCCCCTATGTCCCGGTACCGTACGTGGACCGGATGGATCTCGCGTACGCCGCGGCCGACATGATGCTCTGCCGTGCGGGCGCGATGACCGTCGCCGAGTTGTCCGCCGTCGGGCTCCCGGCCGCGTTCGTCCCGCTGCCCATCGGCAACGGCGAGCAGCGGCTGAACGCCCAGCCGCTGGTCAACGCCGGCGGGGGCCTGCTGGTCGACGACGCCCAGCTGACCCCGGACTGGGTGCAGGGCCATGTGCTCCCGGTCCTCTCGGATCCGCACCGGCTGTACGAGATGTCCCGCGCGGCCTCCGAGTTCGGCCGCCGGGACGCCGACGAGCTGTTGGTCGGCATGGTGTACGAGGCGATCGCGCAGCGGAACAAGTAGCGCACGAGAGAAGGCAGGGAGCGTGGCCGGACCGACGACCGCCCGGCGCGGCGAAAAGAAGTCACCGTCCGGCCCGCCCTCCGCCGAGGCGCCGGCCGGACGAAGATTCCGGTGGGTGCGCGGTCCCCTCCGCGCGCCGGGCCTCCGCGGTCTGATCATCATCACGGTCCTCGCGGTGCTGCTCGGCGGGTTCGGCGTCTGGGCCCTGTACGGCTCGAACTGGCTTCGGGTGGAGCGTGTCCAGGCCACCGGCACCGACGTGCTGACCCCGCACGAGGTCGTGTCCGCGGCCCACGCCCCGCTGCACGCCCCCCTGGTCTCGGTGGACACCGATGCCCTGGCGCGGCGGCTGAAGTCCCGGTTGTCGCGCATCAAGACGGTTGACGTCGAGCGGTCCTGGCCGCACACGATCGGTCTGAAAGTGACAGAAAGGACGCCGGAACTGGTGATGCGAGAGGGCGGAAAGTTCGTCGAAGTGGACGTCGAGGGCGTCCGATTCGCCACCGTCGCCGCCGCCCCCAAGGGCATTTCGCTTCTGGAAATGGCCGTTTCGGACTCCCCGAGCCTGCGCCGGTTCGGAATCGAGCGTCTGCGACGGGCCGGGGTCGAGGTCTCCCGGGACCTGCCCGCGGCCGTGCACAAGGACCTGCGTGCAGTCCGGGTGCGGTCCTACGACTCCATCACCCTCGAACTGGCCGACGGACGCACGGTCGCCTGGGGCAGTCGCGAACAGGGCGCCGAGAAGGCGAAGGTGCTCACCGCGCTGCTGAAAGCGGCACGTGACGCGCGCCACTTCGACGTGTCCGTCCCCAGTGCCCCCGCAACGTCGGGGAGTTGACGTACGGAGTCGCAGGCCAGCACCCTGGATGGCTACGACTATGGGTGATCACATAGGGTGAAAAGAAAAACGGGAGGTTCGGCGTGTTCGTTGAACGCGCGCGCCTTGTCGACTTAGTGTCTCGTTCCAAAGGGACTATGGAACCGAGGAACACAGGCACACGTAACCCTAAACTTCAACGTTAGGGTTCGGGTCGGCGATACGGACCGTCCCATCGGCATCAGTCGGCGTCCACACGCACAGTGCGGCGACGACACGTAACTCGAGGCGAGAGGCCTTCGACGTGGCAGCACCGCAGAACTACCTCGCAGTCATCAAGGTCGTCGGCATCGGCGGCGGTGGCGTGAACGCCATCAACCGGATGATCGAGGTCGGGCTCAAGGGCGTCGAGTTCATCGCGATCAACACCGATGCGCAGGCGCTGCTGATGAGCGACGCCGACGTCAAGCTCGACGTCGGTCGCGAAATGACCCGCGGCCTCGGCGCCGGCGCCAACCCGGATGTGGGGCGCAAGGCGGCCGAGGACCACCGCGAGGAGATCGAGGAGGTCCTCAAGGGGGCCGACATGGTCTTCGTGACCGCGGGCGAGGGCGGCGGCACCGGCACCGGCGGCGCACCCGTCGTCGCCAACATCGCGCGCTCGCTGGGCGCCCTGACGATCGGTGTGGTCACCCGGCCGTTCACCTTCGAGGGCCGCCGTCGCGCCAACCAGGCCGAGGACGGCATCGCCCAGCTGCGCGAAGAGGTCGACACCCTCATCGTGATCCCCAACGACCGACTGCTGTCCATCTCGGACCGCCAGGTGAGCGTGCTGGACGCGTTCAAGTCCGCGGACCAGGTGCTGCTGTCGGGTGTCCAGGGCATCACCGACCTGATCACCACCCCGGGCCTGATCAACCTCGACTTCGCCGACGTCAAGTCCGTGATGTCGGAGGCCGGCTCGGCCCTCATGGGCATCGGTTCGGCGCGTGGCGACGACCGCGCGGTGGCCGCCGCGGAGATGGCGATCTCCTCGCCGCTCCTCGAGGCCTCCATCGACGGCGCCCGCGGGGTGCTGCTCTCCATCTCCGGCGGTTCCGACCTCGGTCTCTTCGAGATCAACGAGGCCGCGCAGCTGGTCAGCGAGGCGGCGCACCCGGAAGCCAACATCATCTTCGGTGCGGTCATCGACGACGCGCTGGGCGACGAGGTCCGGGTGACGGTCATCGCCGCGGGCTTCGACGGCGGCCAGCCGCCGGCCCGTCGCGATGCGTCCGCGCTCTCCTCCCCGAAGCGCGAGGAGCCCGCCCCGGCGCCGAGCCGTTCGACCGCCCCGCCGGAGCCGCGGACCTCCTCGTCCTTCGGCGGCCTCGGTTCGGTTCCGGTACGGGACGAGGAGCCGGCCCCGGCCGAGTCCTCCCCGTCGCTGGGCGAGGTCTCGACGTCCCCCGCGAGCGCTCCGCAGGTTCCCCCGGCCCGTCCGTCGTACTCCGACGCCGCGGCCGAGGAACTGGACGTTCCCGACTTCCTGAAGTGACGTAAAGCACCGAAGTGATAGGGCAACAGCACCACGAGAGCGGCGCGCACTTCGCCTTCACCGACAGGTGGGGCGGGGTGAGCGCCGCTCCGTATGAGCAGCTCAACCTGGGCGGTGCGGTCGGCGACGACCCGCAGGCCGTGCACACCAACCGGGCCCGCGCGGCCGCGGAGCTCGGCCTCGACCCGGCCGCGGTGGTCTGGATGAACCAGGTCCACGGCCGGGACGTGGCGGTGGTCGACGGGCCATGGGGCGAAGCCGACATTCCATGCGTGGACGCGGTGGTGACGACCCGCCGCGGTCTGGCGCTCGCCGTTCTGACCGCCGACTGCACCCCGGTCCTGCTGGCCGATCCGGTCGCGGGGGTCGTGGGCGCCGCGCACGCCGGCCGGCCCGGTCTGGTCGCCGGGGTGGTGCCGGCGGTCGTCGCGTCGATGGTGGAACGGGGCGCCGAGCCGTCCCGGATCCTCGCCCGCACCGGCCCCGCGATCTGCGGGCGCTGTTACGAGGTGCCCGAGGCGATGCGCTCCGACGTCGCCGCGGTGGTGCCCGAGGCGTATGCGACGACCAGTTGGGGAACCCCCGCGGTGGACGTCACCGCCGGGGTGCGCGCCCAACTCGCCGCGGCGGGCGTGGAGATGGGTGACGATCCCCACATCTGTACCCGCGAATCCGCGGACCACTTCTCTTATCGGCGCGACCGCACGACCGGACGGCTCGCGAGTTACGTATGGCTGGGGGAGACGGAGCGGTGACGGACGACGACGACCGTAGAACGCAGCTGGCGAACAACCTGGCGCGGGTGGAGGATCGTATCTCCGCCGCCTGCGCCAAGGCCGGTCGGCCGCGTGACGGGGTGGAACTGATCGTGGTCACCAAGACCTACCCCGCGAGCGACGTCCGACTGCTCGCGGAACTGGGGGTGCGCCAGGTCGCGGAGAACCGTGACCAGGAGGCGGCGCCCAAGGCCGTGGATTGCGTTGATTTGCCGCTTACTTGGCACTTCGTTGGACAACTACAGACCAACAAGGTGCGGTCTGTGGCCGGTTATGCCGGAATTGTTCAGTCGGTCGACCGGGCCAGACTCGTCGCCGCGCTCTCCAAGGAGGCGGTGCGTGCCGAGCGCGAGCTGGGGTGCCTGATCCAGGTGGCGCTCGACGCGGAGACGGGGCTGGGGGGGCGGGGTACTGCCGAGCGGGGCGGGGTGGCACCGGGCGGTGTGCCGGCGCTCGCCGAGGCGATCGCGGAGGCCCAAGGGCTACGCCTGGACGGTGTGATGATGGTCGCGCCGCTGATCGGACCGTATGCCGGGCGCCAACTCGCCGCATTTGAACGACTCATGGAAATCTCAACCGACCTGCGCGCCACCCATCCTGCTGCCAACATGGTGTCAGCAGGCATGAGCGCGGACCTTGAGGATGCCGTGGCGGCCGGTGCGACACATGTGCGCGTCGGCACTGCGGTACTCGGAGTCCGACCACGGCTCGGGTAACGTCGCCAAGCAAGTCGGACCACAGCACAAAATATGGTCATTTCCGCAGAAAGCGGAAATGGCACGTGGATCCAAGGCCCCTGGTGACGGAGCCGATCCACCACAGAGCGGAGGACGCAGAGAATGGCCGGCGCGATGCGCAAGATGGCGGTCTACCTCGGCCTCGTGGAGGACGATGGGTACGACGGCCGGGGGTTCGACCCCGACGACGAGTTCGAGCCCGAGCTTGACCCGGAACCCGATCGGGGGCGGCGGCAACAGCACCAAGTGCCCGCCGAAACACGCCCGGAACGGGACGAACCCGTCCGAGCCGTGACGCCTCCGGCGCAACGCGAGCCGGCTCCGCTCACCGTGGAAAGTGGACGACCCGCCCGAATCGCCCCCGTGGCATCCATCACACCTGAACGACCAAATCTGGAGAAGAACGCACCGGTGATCATGCCCAAGGTCGTGTCCGAGCGGGAGCCCTACCGCATCACCACGCTGCATCCGCGGACCTACAACGAAGCCCGTACCATCGGGGAACACTTCCGTGAGGGCACTCCGGTGATCATGAATCTCACGGAGATGGACGACACCGATGCGAAGCGACTTGTCGACTTTGCGGCCGGATTGGTGTTTGGTCTTCACGGCAGCATCGAGCGGGTGACGCAGAAGGTGTTCCTGTTGTCGCCTGCTAACGTCGATGTCACGGCGGAGGACAAGGCCCGTATCGCAGAGGGCGGGTTCTTCAACCAGAGCTGAGACGCAACACCGGGCACACCGCGGCCGTGAGGCCAACACAGCAGCAAGGGCAAGGGGAGAGGGAAGCGCGAGATGAGTGTCGCTGGTCAGGTGATCTATATCGCGCTGTACTGCTTCCTGATCGTGTTGATCTTCCGGCTGGTGATGGACTACGTGTTCCAGTTCGCCCGTTCATGGCAACCCGGCAAGGCGATGGTGGTCATTCTTGAGGCCGCCTACACTGTCACTGATCCGCCACTCAAGCTTCTGCGGCGGGTAATCCCGCCGCTGCGTCTCGGGGGCGTGGCGCTCGACCTGTCCTTCTTCGTATTGATGATCATCGTCTACATCTTGATCACCGTCGTGAGGTCGGTGTTGTTGGTGTGAACGATACGGTCTTGCCGATTGCCGACGACTACGTTGAGGTGAAGTAGAGATGCCGTTGACCCCCGAGGACGTGCGGAACAAGCAGTTCACGACCGTCCGCCTCCGAGAAGGCTATGACGAGGACGAGGTCGATGCCTTCCTCGACGAGGTCGAAGCCGAACTGACCCGGCTCCTGCGGGAGAACGAGGACCTCCGCGCCAAGCTGGCCGCCGCGACCCGCGCCGCTGCGCAGAACCAGCAGCAGGGTCTGCGCAAGGGGCCGGACCAGCAGCAGGAGCAGCAGCAGCGTCCTGGGGCTCCGGTGCCCGCCGCCATATCCGGTCCGCAGCCGGTCCCGCCGCAGCAGCAGGGGATGGGTGGCCCGCCCCAACTGCCCGGTGGTGCACCGCAGCTGCCTCCCGGTCCCGGTGGCCACGGCCCGCAGGTTCCGCACGGCCCCGGCCCGATGGGCCCCGGCGGTCCGATGGGCGGCCCGATGGGCCCCGGCGGACCGCAGCTCGGCGGCGGCCAGCAGGGCGGCCCGGGCGGTGACAGCGCGGCCCGCGTGCTGTCGCTGGCACAGCAGACCGCCGACCAGGCGATCGCGGAGGCCCGTTCCGAGGCCAACAAGATCGTCGGCGAGGCGCGCAGCCGTGCCGAGGGCCTGGAGCGCGACGCCCGCGCCAAGGCCGACGCGCTGGAGCGGGACGCGCAGGAGAAGCACCGCGTGGCGATGGGCTCGCTGGAGTCGGCCCGCGCGACGCTGGAGCGCAAGGTCGAGGACCTGCGGGGCTTCGAGCGGGAGTACCGCACGCGGCTGAAGTCCTACCTGGAGAGCCAGCTGCGTCAGCTGGAGAACCAGGCGGACGACTCGCTGGCCCCGCCGCGGACCCCGGCGGCCCCTTCGCTGCCGCCGTCCCCGTCGATGGCGTCGGCCGGTGCCGGCACCATGGGCGGCAACCACACCATGGGGGGCGGCCAGCCGATGGGCGGCAACCACACCATGGCCGGGCAGGCCAGCAGCGCTCCGTCCTACGGCGGTCAGCAGCAGATGTCGCCGGCGATGACCCAGCCGATGGCTCCGGTGCGGCCGCAGGGCCCGTCGCCGATGCAGCAGACGCCGTCGCCGATGCGGGGATTCCTCATCGACGAGGACGACAACTGAGGTCCGCCTAGCGCGTACCGTCGGCAATCAGGGCCGGGCCCCGAGGGATTCCCTCGGGGCCCGGCCCTTTTGTGTGTCCGCGGTGGGCCCGGCCGGCCGGCCGGTTCGGCCCGGCGCGGCGCGGGCACCGGGCGGACGGGGCAGGGGCCCGGAGAATGCCGCGTGCCCCGGCGCGGGTGGCGCCGGGGCACGTGTGCGAACCGCGGGATTACGCCTTACGGAGGTGGAACGTCAGTGCCAGGGCCTCGTCGGTGAAGGCGGGTCCGTAGGCGTCGTCGGGCTCGCCGGGGGCGAAGTCCGTGGCGAGGACCTCGTCGGCGATCAGGCCGGCGTGGTCGGTGAGGGCCGTGCGGACCTCGTCGTCCGTGGACTGCCAGCGCAGCGCGATCCGGTCGGCGACGTCCAGGCCGCTGTTCTTGCGGGCCTCCTGGATCAGCCGGATCGCGTCGCGGGCCAGGCCCGCCCGGCGCAGCTCAGGGGTGATCTCCAGGTCGAGGGCGACCGTGGCGCCCGCGTCGGAGGCCACCGACCAGCCCTCGCGCGGGGTCTCGGTGATGATCACCTCGTCGGGCGCCAGGGCGACGGTCTCGCCGTCGACCTCGACGCTCGCCGTTCCCCCGCGCAGCGCGAGCGAGAGGGCCGCGGCGTCCGCGGCGGCGATGGCCTTGGCGACCGCCTGGACGCCCTTGCCGAACCGCTTGCCGAGGGCGCGGAAGTTGGCCTTGGCGGTGGTGTCCACCAGGGAGCCGCCGACCTCCGACAGCGAGGCCAGGGAGCTGACGTTGAGCTCCTCGGTGATCTGCACCCGCAGGTCCTCGGGCAGGTCCGCGAAGCCCTGGGCCGCGACCAGCGCACGGGACAGCGGCTGGCGGGTCTTGACGCCGGACTCGGCGCGGGTGGCCCGGCCCAGCTCGACCAGGCGGCGGACCAGCAGCATCTGGGCGGACAGGGTCGGGTCGATGGCCTCCTGGTCGGCGACCGGCCACGACGACAGGTGGACGGAGTCCGGCGCGTCCGGGGTGACCGGGACGATCAGGTCCTGCCAGACCCGCTCGGTGATGAACGGGGTCAGCGGCGCCATCAGGCGGGTGACCGTCTCGACGACCTCGTGGAGCGTGCGCAGCGCGGCCGCGTCGCCCTGCCAGAAGCGGCGACGGGAGCGGCGGACGTACCAGTTGGAGAGGTCGTCGACGAAGGACGACAGCAGCTTGCCGGCGCGCTGGGTGTCGAAGGACTCCAGCGCGTCGGTGACCTGCTCGACCAGGCTGTTCAGCTCGCCGAGCAGCCAGCGGTCCAGCAGCGGACGGTCGGCCGGGGCCGGGTCGGCGGCGGACGGCGCCCAGTTCGACGTCCGGGCGTAGAGCGCCTGGAAGGCGACGGTGTTCCAGTAGGTGAGCAGGGTCTTGCGGACCACTTCCTGGATGGTGTTGTGCCCCACCCGGCGAGCGGCCCACGGGGAGCCGCCGGCGGCCATGAACCAGCGGACCGCGTCGGCGCCGTGCTGGTCCATGAGCGGGATCGGCTGGAGGATGTTGCCCAGGTGCTTGGACATCTTCCGGCCGTCCTCGGCGAGGATGTGGCCGAGGCAGACCACGTTCTCGTACGAGGACTTGTCGAAGACCAGGGTGCCGACGGCCATCAGCGTGTAGAACCAGCCGCGGGTCTGGTCGATCGCCTCGGAGATGAACTGGGCCGGGTACCGCTTCTCGAACAGCTCCTTGTTGCGGTACGGGTAGCCCCACTGCGCGAACGGCATCGAGCCCGAGTCGTACCAGGCGTCGATGACCTCCGGGACGCGGGTCGCGGTTCCCTGGCAGGTCGGGCAGGCGAAGGTGACCTCGTCGATGAACGGGCGGTGCGGGTCCAGGCCCGACTGGTCGGTGCCGGTCAGCTCGCCGAGCTCGGCGAGCGAGCCGACGCAGGTCAGGTGGTTCTCCTCGCAGCGCCAGATGGGCAGCGGGGTGCCCCAGTAGCGGTTGCGGGAGAGCGCCCAGTCGATGTTGTTGTTGAGCCAGTCGCCGAAGCGGCCGTGCTTGACCGACTCGGGGAACCAGCTGGTGTTCTCGTTCTCCCGGATCAGGGCGTCCTTGACCGCGGTGGTGCGGATGTACCACGACGGCTGGGCGTAGTAGAGCAGTGCGGTGTGGCAGCGCCAGCAGTGCGGGTAGCTGTGCTCGTAGGCGATGTGCCTGAACAGCAGGCCGCGGGCGTCGAGGTCGGCCACCAGCGCGCCGTCGGCCTTCTTGAAGAACTGACCGCCGACCAGGGCCAGTTGCTCCTCGAAGGTGCCGTCCGGGCGGACCGGGTTGACCACCGGCAGGCCGTACGCCCGGCAGGTCTTGAGGTCGTCCTCACCGAAGGCGGGCGCCTGGTGGACGAGGCCGGTGCCGTCGTCGGTGGTGACGTACTCGGCGTTGACGACGAAGTTGGCGCCCTCCAGCTCGACGAGGGAGAACGGGCGCTCGTAGGACCAGCGCTCCATCTCGCGGCCGGTGAAGGACTGGCCGGTGGCCTCCCAGCCCTCGCCGAGGGCCTTCTCCAGGAGCGGCTCGGCGACGACCAGCTTCTCCGCGCCGTCGGTGGCGACGACGTAGGTGACGTCCGGGTGGGCGGCGGCGGCCGTGTTGGAGACCAGGGTCCAGGGGGTGGTCGTCCAGATGAGCAGGGCGGCCTCGCCGGCGAGCGGGCCGGAGGTCAGCGGGAGCCGGACGTACACCGAGGGGTCGACGACGGTCTCGTAGCCCTGCGCCAGCTCGTGGTCGGACAGGCCGGTGCCGCAGCGCGGGCACCAGGGGGCGACGCGGTGGTCCTGGACCAGCAGGCCCTTGGTGAAGATCTCCTTCAGCGACCACCACACCGACTCGATGTAGTCGGGGTCCATCGTGCGGTACGGGTTGTCCAGGTCGGTCCAGTAGCCCATGCGCGTCGTGAGCGCGGCGAAGGCGTCGGTGTGGCGGGTCACCGACTCCCGGCACTTGGCGTTGAACTCGGCGATGCCGTACGCCTCGATGTCCTTCTTGCCGTTGAAGCCCAGCTCCTTCTCCACGGCCAGCTCGACCGGGAGGCCGTGGCAGTCCCAGCCGGCCTTGCGGTCGACGTGGTAGCCCTGCATCGTGCGGAACCGGGGGAAGACGTCCTTGAAGACGCGCGCCTCGATGTGGTGCGCGCCGGGCATGCCGTTGGCCGTCGGGGGGCCCTCGTAGAAGACCCACTCGGGTCGGCCCTCGGACTGCTGGAGGGTGCGGGCGAAGACCTTCTGCTCCTGCCAGAACTCGAGCACCGCGTGCTCAAGGGCGGGGAGGTCTACCTGGGCGGGTACCTGGCGGTACAAGGGCTGCTCACTCATCGGGGGCTTCCTCCGGCGGACACCTGCTGCTTCTCCGTCCGGAGGGACGAGAGCCCTGGCTCCCGCGGTACCACCCTCCTTGGCGGTGCGTGCCGCACCGCCCCCTCATTGGGGTCGCGCTGCCGGTTCTACTCGCCCTGGGCGGCCCGAGGCCCGTGGGCGGAGCCCACTGTCCAGAACTTTCTTCCGGCGACTCCGGGGTGATCTTCACGTCGCGCACGCCCCCGGGCTTCCACCGTCCCCGGGTCGCTGCTGGCTGCGTACGACGCTACTCGTCCCATCGATGCCTGTCGCTCCGCCCAGTGTACGGGGCCGGGCCGACAGCGGCCGACCGAATTCCGGCGGCAGGGGGCGGGAGGGTCGTCATGGGCGCCGCGCGGAGCCGCCCGGCGGTTCCGGCGGGCCCGTGGGGCGGTGACCCGAATGGCCAGAAGACGGGTCTCCGATCACCCGGCGGATTACCGGGCGGGCAGCGGGGCACAACCGAGGCAGACCGGACCTTCGGGCCGGGTGGCAGGACCCGTCGGGGCGGTGCGTCCCGTTGCCGCACGCTGTGCGGCGATTTATCGTTCCCGTCACGATTCGCGAACAAAGTCACATATGTGAAGGGGTCGCGGCCATGGTGGCGAAGAAGACCGCCGCGGAGAACAGCACGACGCCTGCCGACGAGGCCGTCGCGCAGCAGCCTGCCTCGAAGAAGGCCGCCCCGAAGAAGACCGCCGCCAAGAAGACGGCGGCCGCAGCGACCCCGGCCACGAAGGTGGCGGCCAAGAAACCAGCGGCCAGGAAGACCGCCGAGAAGACCACGAAGAAGACCGCGAAGAAGGCTCCGGCCAAGAAGGCCGTGGTGCCCGCGAAGAAGACGGGAGCCAAGACGGTGGTG
This sequence comes from Streptomyces sp. NPDC048506, assembly GCF_040651315.1. Lineage (NCBI taxonomy): Bacteria > Bacillati > Actinomycetota > Actinomycetes > Kitasatosporales > Streptomycetaceae > Streptomyces > Streptomyces sp. NPDC048506. The sequence continues at coordinate 22,032 of NZ_JBEZIX010000052.1, read as the reverse complement.
GCGAAGAAGACGGCGGCCGCAACGGCCGAGGCGCAGGGAAACGACTCCGCGGTCCCCGTGGCCCGCACGGCCGCGGCGCCGGGCGAGCTCGCCGTACGTCCCGGCGAGGACCCCTGGACGCCGGCCGAGGTCGCCGAGGCGCGCACCGAGCTGATGGACGAGGCGGTCCGGCTGCGGGCGGAGATCACCTCGGCCGAGGACGCCATCGCCGGCCTGATGCGCGACTCCGGCGACGGCGCCGGTGACGACGAGGCCGACACCGGCAGCAAGAACATCACCAGGGAACACGAGCTGGCGCTCGCCTCCAACGCCCGCGAGATGCTCCTCCAGACCGAGCGGGCCCTGGGGCGCCTCGACACCGGCACCTACGGGCTCTGCGAGAACTGCGGCAACCCCATCGGCAAGGCCCGGATGCAGGCCTTCCCGCGGGCGACGCTGTGCGTGGAGTGCAAGCAGCAGCAGGAGCGCCGCTGAGGCGGGGCTCCGGCGGCCCGTCGCGGGGCGGCACCCGGAACGCCCGGCTCCGTACGGGTGTGCCGTACTCTCGTGGTTCAGCCAGGCGCGGCCTGGCCGCGGACACAACGGGCTGAGGGACTCACACGTGGCAGAGGCGGAGCGCATCACCGGTACGCCGGAACCCGAGCCGGGCTCCGGAGCGGAACCCGCACCGGGATCCGAAGGGGGAGGGCCGGCGGAGTCGGAGCAGGGCGCCGGCCGCGGCAAGCGGCGGATCGCCGCGCTGTTGCTGGTCGCGCTCCTGGTCTACCTGCTCGACCTGGGCAGCAAGCTCCTGGTCGTCGCCAAGCTGGAGCACCACGAGCCCATCCAGGTCATCGGCACGCTGCTCCAGTTCAGCGTGATCCGCAACCGCGGTGCCGCGTTCAGCATCGGCGAGGCGCTGACGATCTTCCTCACGATCATCGCCGCCGTGGTGATCGTGGTGATCGCCCGGATCGCCCGCAAGCTCTACAGCCTGCCCTGGGCCATCGCGCTCGGGCTGCTGCTCGGCGGCGCCTTCGGCAACCTCACCGACCGGATCTTCCGCTCGCCGGGCGTCTTCGAGGGCGCGGTGGTCGACTTCATCGCCCCCGCGCACTTCGCGGTCTTCAACCTCGCCGACTCCGCGATCGTCTGCGGCGGCATCCTGATCGTGATCCTCTCCTTCCGGGGGCTCGACCCCGACGGCACCGTCCACAAGGACTGACGGGCCGTTCGAGGGCGAACGGCGCACCGGGGCCTGACGGGCCGTCGCCACCGGGCGTTGCCCGGGCGGTCGCCCGCCCCCCCGGCCGCCGGGCGGGACACCACGGAGCAACTGCCATACTCGTGGGGTGAGCACCATTCCCGAGATCCGCACCCTGCCCGTACCGGACGGCCTGGAGGGCGAGCGCGTCGACGCCGCGCTGGCCCGGATGTTCGGCTTCTCCCGTACGAAGGCGGCCGAACTCGCCGCCGCCGGAAAGGTCCGGGTCGACGGGGCCGAGGTGATGAAGTCCGAGCGGGTGCGCGGCGGCGCCTGGCTGGAGGTCGAGATGCCGCAGGCCGCGCCGCCCGTCGAGATCGTCGCCGAGCCCGTCGAGGGCATGGAGATCGTGCACGACGACGAGGACATCGTGGTCATCGTCAAGCCGGTGGGCGTCGCCGCGCACCCGAGCCCCGGCTGGAGCGGTACGACCGTGATCGGCGGGCTGGCCGCGGCCGGCTACCGGATCTCCACCTCCGGTGCCGCCGAGCGCCAGGGCATCGTGCACCGCCTCGACGTCGGCACCTCCGGCCTGATGGTGGTCGCCAAGTCCGAGCGTGCCTACACCCTGCTCAAGCAGCAGTTCCGCGAGCGGACGGTCGACAAGCGCTACCACGCCCTGGTCCAGGGCCACCCGGACCCGATGAGCGGCACCATCGACGCCCCGATCGGCCGGCATCCGCAGCACGACTACAAGTGGGCGGTCACCGCCGAGGGCAAGCCGTCGGTCACGCACTACGACCTCATCGAGGCGTTCCGCGCGGCCAGCCTGCTCGACATCAAGCTGGAGACCGGGCGCACCCACCAGATCCGGGTGCACATGTCCGCGCACCGCCACCCCTGCGTCGGTGATCTCACCTACGGCGCGGACCCCACCCTCGCCAAGCGGCTGGGCGTCGGCCGGCAGTGGCTGCACGCGGTCCGGCTGGGCTTCGAGCACCCCTCCGACGGCCGCTGGGTCGAGTTCGCGAGCGCCTACCCGGACGATCTCCAGCACGCCCTCGACACCGTGCGTGACGAGAGCGGCTGACACCGGGGCTGACACCGGGACGGATCGGTCGATCGTGGCACCCTTGGGGCGGAAAGTGATCGAAATCGACCATCCCGGAGCGTAGCCACCGTGGACCAGCTGGCTCTGCTGTTCGTCCTGCTGCTCGGAGCCGTGGTCATGGTCCCGGTCGGCGACCGGCTGGGGCTGCCGTCGCCGGTGCTGATGACCCTGGCCGGCGCCGTCCTGGCGCTGCTGCCGTTCGTCCCCAACGTCCACGTCCCGCCCGCGTTCATCCTCCCGGTGGTGCTGCCGCCGTTGCTCTACGCGGCCGTGCAGCGCACCTCCTGGCGGCAGTTCACCGCCAACCTCCGGCCGATCTTCCTGCTCGCCGTGGCGCTGGTCTTCGCCAGCACCGCCGCGGTGGCCGCGGTCGCCCAGGCCGTGGTGCCCGGGATGCCGCTGGCCGCCGCGGTGGTGCTGGGCGCACTGGTCGCCCCGCCCGACCCGGTCGCCGCCACCGCCGTCGCCGGCAAGCTGGGGCTGCCCCGCCGGATGGTGTCGATCCTGGAGGGCGAGGGGCTCTTCAACGACGTCACCGCGATCGTGCTCTACCACGTCGCGCTCGCCGCGGCGGTCAGCGGCAGCTTCTCGGTGCCCGGAGCGCTCGGCTCGCTGGTGCTGTCCGCGGTGGTCGCGACGGCGGTCGGTCTGGTGCTCGGCTGGGTCACCAACAAGCTGATGGGGCTGCTCGGCGACCCGACGCTCCAGATCGGGCTGACGCTGCTGGTGCCGTTCGTGGCGTACGTGCTGGCCGAGGAGTTCCGGGGCTCCGGGGTGCTGGCGGTGCTGACCTGCGCGCTCTTCCTGGCCGAGTACGCGGTGGACCCGGACGACGTGATGGGTCGGCTCGCCGGTTACACCTTCTGGGAGGTCGTCGACACTCTCGTCACCGGCGTCGCCTTCGGGCTGATCGGGCTGGAGCTGCACAACATCTTCGGCGCCGCCGCGCACCACTGGGGAACGCTGCTGGGCGCCGGCGCCGCGGTCGTCGGCGTGGTCGTCGCCGTCCGCCTGGTGTGGCTGCTGCCCGCCGCCTGGCTCGCCAAGCGGATGCACAAGCGGCGCGACTACGACGAGGACATCCCGATGAGCTGGCGGGAGACGGTCATCGTGTGGTGGTCGGGGATGCGCGGGGTGGCCTCGGTGGCGCTGGCGCTGGCCATTCCGTACACCGTCGACGGCGGCGGTGCGTTCCCGGCGCGGGACGAGATCCTCTTCATCGCCTTCACGGTGGTGCTCTGCACCCTCCTCGTCCAGGGCCTCACCCTGCCCTGGCTGGTGCGCACGCTCCGGGTGCGGGCCGACACCGACGCCGTGGACGCCCAGGAGCGGGAGCTGGCGCTCCGGGTGATCAAGGCGTCCAAGCGGCGGCTGAAGGAGATCCTGGAGGTCGAGGAGCTGCCCGAGGAGGTCAGCGACCAGCTGGCCCGCCGGGCCTACGACATCGGCGCCCGGATCGCGCCGGACATCGTCGACGAGGAGCGGCGCGAGCTCTTCGAGAAGCGCCTCACCCGGTTGAAGAAGGTGCAGCGCATCCAGGGCGAGATGCTCTCGGCGGCCCGGCACGAGGTGCTGGCGGCGCGCAACGAGCCGGGCGCGGACCCGGAGGTCGTGGACCGGGTCCTGCGCCACCTGGACGTGCGCAGCCTGCGCGGCGGCGTGGTGGGGCCGCACTCCTGACGAGTCGTCAGTTCCCCGGATCCAGGGCCGGGTGCGCCGTCGCCGCGGGTCCGGTGCTGATCCGCGGCAGCGCGTAGGCGTGCTCGGTCCGCAGCCACTCGATCATCCGCTCGCGGACCTCGCAGCGCACCGTCCAGATGCCGTCCGCGTCCCGGGCGGTCACCAGCGCGCGCACCACGATCGTGGACGGCGTGGTGTCGGTGACCACCAGGCACCAGGACCGGCCGTCCCAGTCCGCGCACTCCTGGAGGACCTCGTGCAGCCGCTGGCGCATCTTCTCCACCGGCGCGCTGTGGTCGAGGTGGAACAGCACGGCGCCGGTCATCTGCGCACCGCCCCGCGACCAGTTCTCGAACGGCTTGCCGGTGAAGTACGACACCGGCATGGTGATCCGCCGCTCGTCCCAGGTCCGCACGGTCAGGAACGTCAGGGTGATCTCCTCGACGGTGCCCCACTCGCCGTCCACGACGACGGTGTCCCCGATCCGCACCATGTCCCCGAAGGCGATCTGCAACCCCGCGAAGAGGTTGCCGAGGGTGGACTGGGCGGCGACACCGGCGACGATGCCCAGCAGCCCGGCCGACGCCAGCACGGACGTGCCGACCGCCCGCATCTCCGGGAACGCTCAGCGCCCGGCCGATCCCCGTCCCGTGCTCCCGGGCCACGGCCAGCCCGCTCTCGCCGTACGAGGCCCGGAGCAGGGCCGCGCACAGCGCGATCCGCAGCGGTATCCGGCAGCGCCGCAGCAGCCCCCACAGCGGGGTCTCGGGGTGCGCGGCATCGATCCGGCAGAACGCCCGGTCGGCGAGCCGGACGATGACGAGGGTGATCAGGACGGAGCCGCCGATGACGGCGAGCGGACGCAGCACGCCTTCCAGGGACACGGATTCCTCCTCGGGTGAGAGGCGCTGTGGTGTGCTGGTACCCGGTCCCTCGGGACGTAACTGGCACGATGGGGTCACAACGATCCGACCCAGGGAAGTGATGCAGTGCCGGCCTCCACCGAGCCCGCGACCGGCGGGCCCTTGACGATTGCCCTGTTCCATTCGGTGTGCGGGCTGCGCCCGGCGGTGGCCGCCGCGGCCGACCGGTTGCGCGCCGCGGGGCACGAGGTGGTCGTCCCCGACCTGTTCGACGGCCGGACCGCCGCATCCGTGCCGGACGGCATCCTGATCAAGGACGAGATCGGCAAGGAGGAGCTGCTCAAGCGCGCCATCACGGCCGTCGCGCCGTACTCCGACCGCGGGCTGGTCTACGCCGGTTTCTCCTTCGGCGGCTCGGTCGCGCAGAACCTCGCGCTGGGCGACGAGAAGGCCCGCGGGCTGCTCCTGCTGCACGGCACCTCCGACATCGCGGAGGGCGCGGTCGCCGACGACCTGCCGGTCCAGCTGCACGTCGCCGACCCCGACCCGTACGAGCCGCACGACTGGCTGAACGCCTGGTACCTACAGATGCGCCGGGCCGGCGCGGACGTGGAGGTCTACCGCTACGCCGGCGCCGGCCACCTCTTCACCGACCCGGACCTGCCGGACTACGACGCCGAGGCGGCCGAGAGCGCCTGGAAGGTGGCGCTGGGCTTCCTGGCCGACCTGTGACGGCCCCTGCCCGCCGGCCCGGGGGCCGGCGGGCGCCAGGTCTGCCAGCGGGAAGCCTCCTGGGAGCCTGCTAGGCGACCGGTGCGTCCGCCCGCTCGACCTGCTGGCTGCCGGTCCGGGTGCGGTACGAGCGCAGGTGCGTGGTCGTCGCGTGCGGGTCGGTCTTGTCGGAGATGCCGTAGTAGTCCATCTGTGTGCGCTCGGCGTCGACGTCCAGCACGCTGTAGCCGTGCGAGTCCATGTCCAGCCACTTCACGTGCCGGTTGGCGGCCCGGATCGCGGCGACGCCGGCCAGCGAGAGGGTGTGCGGGGCGACGTGGAGGTAGTCGTCCACGTTGTCGGAGGTGACGGAGGTGACCACGAACTCCGTCGCCACCGGCCGGGTGGCGGGGTAGGTCGCCGCCTGTAGCGGTACGTCGTTGGCCCAGGCCATGTGGATGTCGCCGGTCAGGAACACGGTGTTGTCGATGCCGCGGTCGCTGAGGTGGCCGAGCAGTTCGCGCCGGTCGTCGGTGTAGCCGTCCCACTGGTCGGTGTTGATCGCCAGGCCCTCCTTGGGTATCCCGAGGATGTCCGCGAGCGGGCCGAGCAGGTGCGCCGGGATGGAGCCGAAGGCGACCTGAGAGATCATCACCGAGGTGCCGACCAGCCGCCAGGCGGTGTCCGAGCGCTCAAGTCCCGCCTTGAGCCAGTCCAGTTGGGCCCGCCCGGTGATCGTCCGGCTCGGGTCGTCGACCGCGCCGCTGCCCGGCTTGGCCTGCTCGTCGCGGAACGACCGCAGGTCCAGCAGGTGCAGATCGGCGAGGGTGCCGAAGCGCAGCCGGCGGTAGGTGGTGCCGGCGATCGAGGGGCGCACCGGCATCCACTCGAAGTACGCCTGCTTCGCGGCGGCCACCCGCGCGGACCAGGAGCCCTCGGTGCCCGGCGTGTGGTTCACCGCGCCGCCCTTCCAGGCGTTGTCGGCGAACTCGTGGTCGTCCCAGATGGCGATGACCGGGTGGGCGGCGTGCATGGCCAGCGCGTCCGGGTCGGTCTTGTGGACGCCGTGCCGGATGCGGTAGTCGGCGAGCGTGAGCAGCTCGTGGGCGGGGGAGTGCGGGCGGACGACGTACTTGAAGTCGGGGTACTCGCCGGACTTGTACTCGTAGAGGTAGTCGCCGAGGTGCAGCACCGCGTCCAGGTCGGACCGGGCGGCCAGGTGCCGGTACGCCGAGAAGTAGCCGGACTCCCAGTTGGCGCAGGAGACCACGCCGAAGCGGACGTTGCCGGCGGCGGCGTTGTGCGCGGGGGCGGTACGGGTGCGGCCGACGGGGGAGTGCTGCCCGTCGACGGTGAAGCGGTAGTAGTAGGCGGTGGCCGGGCGCAGGCCGCGCACGTCCGCCTTGACGGTGTGGTCGCTGGCCGCCGAGGTGGTCACGCTGCCCCGTGCGACGACGGTGGAGAAGCCCTTGTCGCTCGCCACCTGCCAGCCGACCGTGGTGGTCGGTCCCCGGCCGGAGCCCGGGGTGGCCGACGGGGTGGGGGTGACCCGGGTCCACAGCAGGATGCCGTCCGGGAGCGGGTCACCGGAGGCGACGCCGTGCTGGAAGAACCGGCTCTGGTCCGGGGCCCCTTGGGCGTGTGCGGCGGTGGCGCCGGCGAACGGCAGGAGTGCGGCGGTGGCGGCTACGGCCGTGACGGCAGTGCGGCGCGAGATCTGGTCATGATCGGTCACGGGCGCTCACCTTACTGGCCGGTAAACGGCACCGGGAGGGCGATGACCGGGAATCCCGAGAATTCGCCCGCCCGTTGCCGATTCGCCGCTCAGCGAGTGCCCGAGGGGTCCTTTTCGCCCTCGCGGATACCCTTTCCTCCGCCCTTGCCGGAGTCCTTCCCGGCGCCGGCGCCCTTCGCCGGACCGAACTCCTTGTCGATCATCTTCTTGAAGTTGTTCAGGGCGAGCTGGTTGTACTGGGCCGGCGTCATCTGGCGCTGCGGGATCTGGTCCATCACCAGCTTCTTGTCGCCGTGCATGAACGTCGGGGTGCCCTTGACGCCCTTGCGGCCGAACAGCGCCGTCATGTCCATCGCCCAGCGGTCGTAGGTGCCCTCCTTGACCGCCTTCTCGAACGCCTTGTTGCCCTTCAGCTCCGGCACGTCGGCGGCGACCTTGAGCAGCTCGGAGTCCTTGGCGTAGAGGTCCTCGCGCTCGTCGGGGTGGTACTTCGTGGAGTACAGCGCCGACTTGTACTTCAAGAACGCCTCCGGGCTGATGTTCAGCGCCGCACCGAGCGCGCTCAGCGCGTTCTTCGAGCCCTCGCCGCCCGACATCCCGTCGATGAAGGTGTACATCGTGAAGCGGACCCGGTAGCGGCCGTCCTCGATGTCCTTGAGCAGCGCCTGGCCGCTGCTCTGCTCGAAGGCCGCACAGGCCGGGCAGCGGACGTCCTCGAAGACCTCCATGGTCTCCTTGGCCTTCGGGTCGCCTATCAGGATCTCGGTGTGGTTCTTGCCCTGGGTGTGCGCGGGGGCGATCTGCTTGGCCTCCTTGGCGGCCTCCCAGCCGGTCGGTTCGTTCGCCTTCATCACGGCGTAGCCGATGCCGCCGGCCACGGCGAGGACGCCGACGACCGCGCCCGCCACGACGAGTTGGCGGCGCAGCCGTTCCTTCTTCTGCTGCCGTTCGCGCTCGGCGCGGATGCGCTCGCGGGCGGCCGTCTTGCCGGCCTGGCTGTTGCGGTTGCTCATGGGGGGTTCCTCAGGGGTCTGTTGGCTCGTACGAACTGGTCAGGCAGTGGCAGGAGGCGGCGGTCCGCGGCGCAGCAGGCAGTGCACGAGGAAGGGGAGGGGGCGGGCCGGCGGCAGCGGATCCAGCAGGCGGATCCGCCGGCGGGACGGGGTGAGCGCGGCGTCGGCCACCGCGGCAGCGGTCCGCAACGGGCGGAAGGTGGCGGCCGCGGCCGCGCGCAACAGCGCGTCCAGCGCGACCTCTCCGCGGTACAGCCACCCCGCGGCCAGCAGGCCCACCGCGAGGTGGGCGGCGGGCAGCAGCCAGGGCGCCGCGGCCGGCACGGCCGGCGGCAGCGGGGCCCCCGGGTGGGTGGCCACGCGTGCCAGTGGGGTGCCCAACTCCCCGCCGTGGCACAGCAGATGGACGCCGAGCGGACAGGGTGGTGCACAGCGCGGTGCACAGCACCGCCCGTACCACCCTCAGCTCCGCCTCCGGCCCCCCGGGGCGCCCTCCCGTCGCCTGCATGGGCCGGAGTCTGCCATGGGCACGGCAAAAGACCGGGTCAAGATTTGGCATCGGCCGGCGCGCGGTCCGCGCGCCGGCCGTATGTCAGGCTCGGGTCCGGGTCACTTCTTCAGGTGCTGGTCGACCATCGAGTTGAAGGTGGGCACGGTGGACGGCGCGGCCTTGCCCTGCGCGGTGTCGTTGCCGATCACGGTGTCGTTGACCTTCACGGTCGGGGTGCTGCTGACGTCCTTGTGCGTGTTGAACTCGTCGGACATCTCCAGCGCCCACCGGTCGTAGGTACCGGCCGTGACGGCCTTCTGGAAGGCGGCGTTGCCCTTGAGCGCCGGGATGGTGTCGGCGACCTTGAGCAGGTAGCTGTCGTCGGCGAACTTGTCCGGACCGGTCTCCTCCGGGTGGTACTCCTTGGAGTACAGCGCGTACTTGTACTTGAGGAAGGCGTCCGAGCTGACGTTGAGGGCGGCGCCCAGTGCGCTCAGCGCGTTCTTGGAGCCGGTGCCCTTGAGGTTGGCGTCGAGGAACGTGCCCATGTGGTAGGCCGCCTTGTACTTGCCGTCCTTGATGTCCTTCTCGACGGTGGCGCCCACGTTCTGCTCGAAGTTGGCGCAGCCGGGGCAGCGCGGGTCCTCGAAGAAGCTGACGGTGTTCTTGGCGTCCGCCTTGCCGATGACGATGGTGGTGCCCTTGGCGCCGCTGGTGTTCGCCGGCTTGACGAGCGCGGCCTTGGCGGCCTTCTCCCAGACGCTGCTGCCGCCCGCGGCCTGCTGCGCCCCGGAGTCGCCGCCCGAGGTGGCGACCGCCACCCCGATGCCGGCGGCGATCGCGAGGACGCCGACGATCGCCCCGCCGACGATCAGCTGCCGGCGGACCCGGTCCTTCTTCGCCTGCCGCTCACGCTCGGCGCGCAGCCGGTCGCGGGCTGCCTGCTTGTTGGCCTGGCTGTTGCGGTTGCTCATGACAGTTCCTGCTCCGTGGGAATCCGTGGGACGTGGTGTGCGTGCTGTCGGAGGCGCGCGCGCCGTGCGGGGCGCGCATACGCGCTGCGGGGGCCGGGGTGCGGCGGGCCGGGGCAGAGCCCTGCGGGCCGGGTGATGGTCCGGCGCTCACGCAGCGAGCGCGCAGGGCGGTCCACGGCGTACGACGCAGTGCACGAGCAGGGGGAGGGCCCGGGCCGGGCGGTCGGTCCGGACGGGGGCGGGGGCCGGGCGGCGCGGAGCCGTCGTGGCTCCGACGACCGCGACCGCGATCAGCAGTGGGCGGAAGGCGAAGCCGGCCACCGCGCCCAGCAGCTGGACCAGCGCGGCCTCACCGCGCCGCAGCCAGCCGGCCGCCAGCAGCCCGACGACCACGTGCGCCGCGAGCAGCAGCAGCCACGTCGCGGCGGGGGCGAGGGTGTCCTCGGAGAGTCGGGACAGGGGGGTGCCGACGTCGCCGCCGCCGCAGAGCAGGTCCACGCCCAACGAGCGCAGCGGGCCGGCCACCGGGCCGCCGGCCCGGCCGTAGCAGGCGTGCTGGCCGATGCTGAAGACCAGGTCGGCGGCGAGTTCCAGGGGGACCAGCAGCGCCGCGATCCGCCAGTAGCCGCGCTCCCGGCCGGCCAGCGCGTAGGCGAGCGCGAAGACGGCTGCGCAGAGCGCGGCGACGGTGGGCAGGGGCAGCGGCATACGGGACAGCAGCACATGGGACGCCGAGGACAGCGTCACGCACAGCGCCGCGAAGAGCGCTGCGCGCAGTGCCCGCAGGTGTGCCGCAGAGATGTCCATTGCTGCCGAGTGTGCCATGGGCGGGGATAAGCGGCGCCTAAGGGGGCCCGAAGCTGCATGAACCAGGAAATCCGGGAAATCCGGGAAATGCCGGAAAAGCGGAAGAAAGCGGCACATGCGGACTCATCGGGCGCCCCCTGGTGCCCTCGGCCCTTACAGGCCCGGTATGCGGCCGTTGCGGAAGAGGTCCACGAAGATCTGGTGGTCGGCGCGGGCCCGGGCGCCGTAGGAGTGCGCGAAGTCCACCAGCAGCGGCGCGAAGCCGTCCTCGTCGGCCGCGATGGCCGCGTCGATGGCCCGCTCGGTCGAGAACGGCACCAGGGAGTGGCCGCTCTCGTCGTCCGCCGCGGCGTGCATGGTGGCCGTCGCCCGGCCCAGGTCGGCGACGACCGCGGCGATCTCCTCCGGGTCGTCGATGTCCGACCAGTCCAGGTCGACCGCGTACGGCGAGATCTCGGCGACCAGCTGACCCGCGCCGTCCAGCTCGGTCCAGCCCAGCCACGGGTCGGCGTGGTCCTGGAGGGCGCGCTGCGAGATCACCGTGCGGTGGCCCTCGTGCTGGAAGTAGCCGCGGACCGCGGGATCGGTGACGTGCCGGGAGACGGCCGGGGTCTGCGCCTGCTTCATGTAGATCACCACGTCGTTCTCCAGGGCGTCGCTGTTGCCCTCCAGGAGGATGTTGTACGACGGCAGGCCGGCCGACCCGATGCCGATGCCGCGGCGGCCCACCACGTCCTTGACCCGGTAGGAGTCGGGGCGGTTCAGGCTCGACTCCGGCAGCGTCTCCAGATAGCCGTCGAAGGCGGCGAGCACCTTGTAGCGGGTCGCCGCGTCCAGCTCGATGCTGCCGTCGCCCCCGGTGAACCGCCGTTCGAAGTCGCGGATCTCGGTCATCGAATCCAGCAGCTCGAAGCGGGTCAGCGACCGGGCGTCGCGCAGCGCGCCCAACAGGGGGCCCTCGGCGCTGTCCAGGGTGAACGGCGGCAGCTCCTCCCGGACGGAGCTCTTCGTGCCGGAGGCCAGCGCGTGGATGCGCTCCCGGTAGGCGGCGGCGTAGGTCCGCACCAGGTCGGTGATCTGCTCGTCGCTGAGCGCCTTGGCGTAGCCGACCAGCGCGACCGAGGCGGCGAACCGCTTGAGGTCCCAGGTGAACGGGCCGACGTAGGCCTCGTCGAAGTCGTTGACGTTGAAGATCAGCCGACCGGTGGAGTCCATGTACGTGCCGAAGTTCTCGGCGTGCAGATCGCCGTGGATCCACACCCGGCCGGTCCGCTCGTCCAGGTAGGGCCCGCTGCCGGTGCCGCCGTCCTGCGCGGCGTACGCCGCCAGGTCCCGGTAGAACAGGCACGCCGTGCCCCGGTAGAAGGCGAAGGCGGAGGCGGCCATCTTCCGGAACTTCACCCGGAATGCCGCGGGGTCGGCGGCGAGCAGCTCTCCGAAGGCGGTGTCGAAGACGGCGAGGATCTCCTCGCCGCGCTGCGCGGCGTCCTGCGTCGGGGCGTGCTGGGACGGCATCGCTGGGTGCCTCCTGAAGTGCGGAAAGTGGTACGGAGAGCCGTGGTGGACCGGCGTCGTGGGCCGGTGCCGCGGATCTGCCACGGACAACGGCCGAGGCTACTCGTGAGTGCCCCGTAATGGTCCCCCCGAGGGCCGGGCGGCTGTCAGTCCTGAGGATCGGGCGACTGTCAGTGGGGAGTCGTAGACTTCGAGACCGTTCCACCTCCCTGGCCGACGACGCCAGGAGGTGCCCCCCGTCGAGAGTTCCCGGAGGTCTTCCGCCGTGGCCAAGCCGCCGTTCACGCACCTGCACGTCCACACCCAGTACTCGCTGCTGGACGGTGCGGCGCGGCTGTCGGACATGTTCAAGGCGGCGACCGATATGGGCATGACGCACATCGCCATGTCCGACCACGGCAACCTGCACGGCGCGTACGACTTCTTCCACTCGGCGAAGAAGGCGGGGGTGACGCCGATCATCGGCATCGAGGCGTACGTCGCCCCCGAGTCGCGGCGCAACAAGCGCAAGATCCAGTGGGGCCAGCCGCACCAGAAGCGCGATGACGTCTCCGGTTCCGGCGGTTACACCCACAAGACGATCTGGGCGGCGAACAAGACCGGTCTGCACAACCTCTTCCGGCTCTCCTCGGACGCCTACGCCGAGGGGTGGCTCCAGAAGTGGCCGCGGATGGACAAGGAGACCATCGCCCAGTGGTCCGAGGGGCTGATCGCCTCGACCGGCTGCCCCTCGGGCGAGCTCCAGACCCGCCTGCGCCTGGGCCAGTACGAGGAGGCGCGGCAGGCGGCCTCGGACTACCAGGACATCTTCGGCAAGGGCCGGTACTTCCTGGAGCTGATGGACCACGGCATCGAGATCGAGCGCCGGGTCCGCGAGGACCTGCTGAAGATCGGCAAGGAGCTCGGCATCCCGCCGCTGGTGACCAACGACTCGCACTACACCTACGCGCACGAGTCGACGGCACACGACGCCCTGCTGTGCATCCAGACCGGCAAGAACCTCTCCGACCCGGACCGCTTCCGCTTCGACGGCACGGGCTACTACCTCAAGTCCACGGAGGAGATGTACGCCATCGACTCCTCGGACGCCTGGCAGCAGGGCTGCGACAACACCCACCTGGTCGCCGAGCAGGTCGACGTCACCGGGATGTTCGAGAAGCGCGACCTGATGCCGAAGTTCGAGATCCCCGAGGGGTTCACGGAGGTCACCTGGTTCCAGGAGGAGGTCCGGGTCGGCATGAAGCGCCGCTTCCCGGGCGGCGTCCCCGAGGACCGCCAGAAGCAGGCCGAGTACGAGATGGACGTCATCATCCAGATGGGGTTCCCCGGCTACTTCCTCGTCGTCGCCGACTTCATCATGTGGGCCAAGAACAACGGCATCGCGGTCGGACCGGGCCGAGGCTCCGCGGCCGGTTCGATCGTCGCCTACGCGATGGGCATCACCGACCTCGACCCGATCGAGCACGGGCTGATCTTCGAGCGCTTCCTCAACCCCGAGCGCGTCTCCATGCCCGATGTCGACATCGACTTCGACGAGCGCCGGCGCGTCGAGGTGATCCGCTACGTCACCGAGAAGTACGGCGCCGACAAGGTCGCCATGATCGGCACGTACGGCAAGATCAAGGCGAAGAACGCCATCAAGGACTCCGCCCGCGTCCTCGGCTACCCGTACGCGATGGGCGACCGCCTCACCAAGGCCATGCCCGCCGACGTCCTCGGCAAGGGCATCGACCTCGACGGCATCACCAACCCCAGCCACCCGCGCTACAACGAGGCGGGCGAGATCCGGTCGATGTACGAGAACGAGCCGGACGTGAAGAAGGTGATCGACACCGCCAAGGGCGTCGAGGGCCTGGTCCGGCAGATGGGCGTGCACGCGGCCGGCGTGATCATGTCCAGCGAGCCCATCGTCGACCACGCCCCGGTCTGGGTGCGGCACACCGACAACGTCACCATCACGCAGTGGGACTACCCGCAGTGCGAGTCGCTCGGCCTGCTGAAGATGGACTTCCTGGGCCTGCGCAACCTCACCATCATGGACGACGCCGTCAAGATGGTGAAGAAGAACAAGGGCGTCGAGCTGGAGCTGCTCTCCGTCCCGCTGGACGACCCCAAGACGTACGAGATGCTCTGCCGCGGTGACACGCTCGGCGTCTTCCAGTTCGACGGCGGCCCGATGCGCTCGCTGCTGCGGCTGATGAAGCCCGACAACTTCGAGGACATCTCCGCCGTCTCGGCCCTGTACCGCCCGGGCCCGATGGGCATGGACTCGCACACCAACTACGCGCTGCGCAAGAACGGCCTCCAGGAGATCACCCCGATCCACCCGGAGCTGGAGGAGCCGCTCAAGGAGGTCCTGGGCCTCACCTACGGCCTGATCGTCTATCAGGAGCAGGTGCAGAAGGCCGCCCAGATCATCGCCGGGTACTCCCTCGGCGAGGCCGACATCCTCCGTCGCGTCATGGGCAAGAAGAAGCCCGAGGAGCTGGCGAAGAACTTCGTGCTCTTCCAGGAGGGCGCGAAGAAGAAGGGCTTCTCCGACCAGGCGATCCAGGCGCTGTGGGACGTCCTGGTCCCCTTCGCCGGCTACGCCTTCAACAAGGCGCACTCCTCCGCCTACGGCCTGGTCACGTACTGGACCGCCTACCTCAAGGCCAACTACCCGGCCGAGTACATGTCCGCGCTGCTGACCTCCGTGCGCGACGACAAGGACAAGTCGGCGGTCTATCTGAACGAGTGCCGGCGGATGGGCATCAAGGTGCTGCCGCCGAGCGTCAACGAGTCCGAGGCGAACTTCGCCGCGCAGGGCGACGACGTGATCCTCTTCGGCCTCACCGCGGTCCGCAACGTCGGTCAGAACGTCGTCGACTCGATCATCCGCTGCCGCAAGTCCAAGGGGAAGTACGCCTCGTTCCCCGACTACCTGGACAAGGTCGACGCGGTGGTCTGCAACAAGCGCACCACCGAATCGCTGATCAAGGCCGGCGCCTTCGACGAGCTGGGCCACACCCGCAAGGGCCTGATCGCGCACTACGAGCCGATGATCGACAACGTGGTGCAGGTCAAGCGCAAGGAGGCCGAGGGGCAGTTCGACCTCTTCGGCGGCATGGGCGACGACAGCGCGGACGAGGGGCCCGGCTTCGGCCTGGACATCGAGTTCTCGGACATCGAGTGGGACAAGACCTACCTCCTGGCCCAGGAGCGGGAGATGCTCGGTCTCTACGTCTCCGACCACCCGCTCTTCGGCCTGGAGCATGTGCTGTCCGACAAGGCGGACGCCGCCATCGCCCAGCTCACCGGCGGTGACTACTCGGACGGCTCCATCGTCACCATCGGCGGCATCATCTCCGGCCTGCAACGCAAGATGACCAAGCAGGGCAACGCCTGGGCCATCGCCACCGTCGAGGACCTGGCCGGCTCCATCGACTGCATGTTCTTCCCGGCCACCTACCAGCTGGTGTCCACCCAACTCGTCGAGGACACCGTGGTGTTCGTCAAGGGCCGGCTCGACAAGCGCGAGGACGTCCCGCGCCTGGTCGCCATGGAGATGATGGTCCCGGACCTCTCCGAGGCCGGCACCAACGCTCCCGTGACGATCACCATTCCGACAGTGAAGGTCACCCCGCCGATGGTCGAGAAGCTCGGCGAGGTCCTCAACAGCCACCGCGGCTCCACGGAGGTGCGGATCAAGCTTCAAGGGGCGCGCAAGACCACGGTGCTGCGACTGGACCGGCACCGGGTCACGCCCGACCCGTCGCTCTTCGGCGATCTCAAGGTGCTGCTCGGCCCGTCCTGCCTGGCCGGCTGAGCCCCGGCCGGCCGCCGACCGGTGCCCGCCGGTGGCCCGCCGCCGTAGTGCCGTAGTGCCGTACCGCCGTATTGCCGTACGGCCGTAGTGCCGTACCGAGCTGCCCGAGGGGCGCGTCCGTCGTGGACGCGCCCCTCAAACCATCTGCGGCGTAGGTCAGTTGTGGCCGAAGCGCCGCTCGCGGTTCTTGCGTGCGAGGTCCCCAGGGGTGGCTCCGGTGGACTTGGCCTGTGCTTCCATTGACGACTTCTGGGCATCCTGCTGGCCGCGTTCCGCCTGACTGGCGGACTTCTGGTTGCGCTCGCGGTTCTTGTTCTTGGCCATGACCGTTGCCTCCTGAGGGGGAATCTGGGATCGGGGCCGCGACCAGACTTACATGCCGGACAGAAGCGTGCATTTCGGGCAATTACCCTCCGTTATTCGGCTGATCACGCGCTGTACTCAAGATCCCCGCCGAATCCGCCACGCCGATGATCGAGTTCGGGCAGATAACCCCCGTACGGTCGGGCAGACTCGAAGGAAAGCCGAAGGAAACTCGTGCCACGGGCCGAGCCGGGGGGCGACCGGGCTTCAGCACCTCAGGGAAGAGGGTGGAACGTGGACCGTTGCGTCGTCCTGGTGGACGCCGGGTACTTGCTCGGCGCCGCCGCGAGCCTGCTCGCCGGAGAGCCCGTCCGATCCCGGATCACCGTCGATCACGCCGCCCTCATCCAGGGTCTGCGGCAGCGCGCCGAGGCGGACACCGAACGCCCGCTGCTGCGCATCTACTGGTTCGACGGCGCCCCCGACCGGGTCCCACAGCCCGAGCACCGCCGACTGCGGGTGATGCCCCGGGTCACCGTCCGACTGGGTGCCCTGACCCGCAGCGACGGGCGGTGGGCGCAGAAGGGCGTGGACGCCGCCATGCACGCCGAGCTGACCGAGCTGGCCCGTAACCGCGCCTGCTCCGACATCGTCCTGGTGACCGGTGACGGCGATCTGCTGCCCGGCCTGATGTCGGCGAAGGAGCACGGCGTCGCCGTCCACCTGTGGGCCGTCCAGGCCGCCGACGGCGACTACAACCAGTCCGAGGACCTGGTCGCCGAGGCCGATGAGCGGCGGGTGCTCGACCGGACCTGGATCACCCGCGCGGTACGCGCCAAGGAGCTCGGCGGGCCCTGCGCCTCGCCGCCCGCGCCCCGCCCCGAGATCGCCGCGATCCTCTCCGCCCCCCTGCCCGAGTCCGCGGTCGCCGCTGCCGCCGCAGCGGCAGCGGCCGCCGGTACCGGCCCGGACACCGCCGACCGTGGGCACGAGCACAACGGCTCCAACGGGACGGCGCGGCCCGCAGTCGGAGCCGGCGAGCGGACGGCCGGCACTGAGCCGGGCGCCGTCGGCACCCGGGGCGTCCCCACCCCCAAGGACCTCGCCGGGCTCGGTCGGGACCGTGCGGCCGGCCAGCAGGGCGCCGGCAACGGTGCCCAGCCGGCGGCCGGCGCCACCCTGCGCTGGTCGTCCGACAAGGGCTGGGTGGAGCGCGGCGGCCCGGTCGGCGAGCCCGCCGAGACCGCCACCCTGCCCACCCTCGCCCAGCTCACCAGTGCCGAGCAGCGCTGGGCGGACCGCGAGGAGGACATCACGGCCGTCAGCGGCGATCCCTTCGAGGTCGGCCAGGTCTTCGCCCGCCGCTGGACCGAGCGGCTCTCCGACCCGACGCACCTGACGCACCTGTCCACGGAGTACCCGCGCATCCCGCACCGCATCGACGGTGAACTGCTCCGCTACGCCGCCCGGTTCGGGCTGCTGGCCCACAAGGACGACCAGATCGACGAGCACGACCGCTATGCGATCCGGGCCGGATTCTGGCGCGAGGTCGATCTGCGGACGGCCGCCGAACACGCGCCGGCCGGGGACTGACGGCCGCCGCACCGGCTCGCCCCCGGTGCCGATCCCGGGCCGGGGACGCGTACCCTCGTAGCTCGTGAGGACGGGCGCAACACAGGCGGAGCGCGGCGTGCCGGTGTGCGCCGTGCGGGATCTGGTCAAGACGTACCCCGCGATGCGCGGGCGCCGCGGTGCGGCACAGCCGCCCGCCGTACGGGCCAACGACGGCATCACCCTGGACGTGCGCCGCGGCGAGATCTTCGGACTGCTCGGCCCCAACGGCGCCGGCAAGTCCACCCTGGTCCGCCAGCTGACCGGACTGCTGCGCCCGGACTCCGGCAGCATCGCGGTACTCGGCCACGACCTGGTCCGCCACCCCGAGCGGGCGGCCCGGCTGCTCGGCTATCTGGGGCAGGAGTCCACCGCACTGGACGAGATGACCGTCACCCTCGCGGTGGAGACCACCGGCCGGCTGCGCGGCCTCGGCGCCAGGGAGGCGCGCGCCGAGCGGGACGCGGTGCTCGACGAGCTGGGTCTGGCGGACATCGCGGGCCGCGCCCTGAAGAAGCTCTCCGGCGGGCAGCGCCGGCTGGCCTGCTTCGCCACCGCGCTGATCGGCGAGCGACCGCTGCTGGTGCTGGACGAGCCGACCACCGGCATGGACCCGGTCGCCCGGCGCGCCGTCTGGGCCGCGGTGGACCGGCGCCGGGCCGAGCGCGGCGCCACGGTGGTGCTGGTCACCCACAACGTGCTGGAGGCCGAGAGCGTGCTCGACCGGGTCGCGGTGATCGACCGGGGTCGGGTCATCGCCTGCGACACGCCCGGCGGGCTGAAGGACATGGTGAGCGACGAGGTCCGGCTGGAGCTGGTCTGGCGCGACCGCCCGCCGCTGGACGTCCCCGAGGTCGCCGCCCTCGAAGCCGACGCCCGCACCTCCGGCCGCCGCTGGACCCTCCGCCTCCCCGCCGACCGGGCCCGCTCCGCCGTCGCCGCGGTCACCGCGGGCCCCGCCTTCGCGGCCCTCGACGACTTCACCCTGGCGACACCGAGCCTGGAGGACGTGTACCTGGCCCTGGGCGGTCGGGCCGAGGGATTGGTGAAGGCGTGAACGGGGGCGGGTACGGCGGACGTACCGAGTACTGCGGATACCGCGAGGAAGGCCGGGTGGCAGGGTGAGTGTGGTTCCCGCGCAGGCGGTGGCCGGGGCGACCCCCGGCGCCGGGGCGTGGTCCGAGGACGGGGGCGCCCCGCTGGCGCCGCGCGCCCGCTTCGCGCCCGCGCTCGGTGCCGTCTACCGTGCCCAGCTCTCCCGGGCCCGGGTCGCACGGATACCGCTCCTCTTCGTCGCCACCTTCCAGTCCATCGGGATCATGGTCCTGCTGCGCGGGGTGGTCGACGGCGGTGACCCGGCGCGGTCGGTGGTCTCCGGCTCCAGCGTCCTGGTCGTCGCCTTCGTGGCGCTCAACCTCCTCGCCCAGTACTTCGGCCAGCTCCGGGCCGGCGGCGGACTCGACCACTACGCGACGCTGCCGGTGCCGCCGGCCGCCGTGGTGCTCGGCGCGGCCGCCGCCTACGCCTCCTTCACCGTCCCGGGGACGATCGTCACCGCGGTCGCCGGCTGCGTGCTCTTCCAGCTGCCGATGGCCCATCTCTGGGTGCTGGCGGCCGTGCTCCCGCTCGCCGGAGCCGCCCTGGCCGGTCTCGGCGCGGCCCTCGGGCTGCTCGCCCCGCGCCCCGAACTCGCCACGCTATGCGGCCAGTTGGGCATGTCCGCGGCGCTGCTGCTGGGCGTACTGCCGGCCGAGCGGATGCCCGAGGCGGTCGGCTGGGCCCGCGATCTGCTGCCCTCGACCTACGGCGTGGAGGCGCTGGCGCGCAGCTTCGCCCCGCACCCGGACTGGGTCGCGGTCGCCGCCGACCTGGGCGTCTGTGCGGCCGTCGGCGTGCTCTCGTTGGCCGTCGCGACCTGGGCCTACCGCCGGGCGGCGGCCCGATGACCGACGCCTCCACCCCGAACGGGCGTCCTGCTGCCGGTCCCACCAGCCCCACCTGGCACGATGACGGGGTGACCGCACCGCTGACGCCACCCGACAAGCAACCGCCCGAAGAGCCGCAGCACCCCGAGGCCGCGCCCGCGTGCCACGGAGCCACCGCCGAGCCCGACGGCCCCGAGCTGGGCCCCGAGCTGCGCGAGGCCGCGCTGATCGCGCTCGGGGTCGCGGTGAGCGGCGTCCTCCTCGGCGTGCTCTGGAACTGGCTCGCGCCGCACGTCCCGCTGATCGCGGACACCCGCAACGTCTACCTCAAGAACACCGAGGGCGAGGAGGCGGTCGGCGCCGACGGCACCTTCTTCCTGCTGTCCTTCGGCTTCGGCGTGCTCAGTGCGGCCGTGGTCTTCCTCGTCCGCCGGCGCGGCGGGATCCCGCTGGTCGTGGCGCTCACCCTGGGCGCACTGCTGGGCGCGGCGGTGGGCTGGGTGACCGGCATGTGGCTGGGCCCCACCCCGGACGTGGTCGCCCACGCCAAGCAGGTCGGCCCCGGAGTGACCTTCTCGGGCCCGCTGCGGTTGCAGGCCAAGGGCGTGCTGTTGGCCTGGCCGATCGCCGCGATGCTGACGCACCTGGCGCTGACCGGGCTCTTCGGCCCGCGCGATCCGGAGCCGGAGGCACCGCACTGGCCCGCAGCCCCGGGCCACCCCGACGACCAGGGCCAGAGGCACCCCGACGATCAGAGCAACCAGCACGACGGCCGCGAGCACTGACACCGCCACTCGGGGGCGGCCCGCACCGGGCCGCCCTCTGCGCTGCGCCCGGTCGCCTCAGCTCCGTGCGATCGGCGCGAGCACCGCGTCCGTCAGCGCCACCAGGTCCTTGGGCGACAGCTCGACCTCCAGCCCGCGCCGCCCCGCCGAGACACACACCGTGGGCCGGCCCTCGGCCGACGCATCCACGACCGTGCGCAGCCGCTTGCGCTGCCCCAGTGGCGAGATCCCGCCGAGGACGTAGCCGGTGCTGCGCTCGGCCGCCGCCGGATCGGCCATCACGGCCCGCTTGCCGCCCACCGCGGCCGCCAGCGCCTTGAGGTCCAGCGATCCCGACACCGGCACCACGGCCACCGTCAGGGTGCCGTCGACATCCGCCAGCAGCGTCTTGAACACCTGGTCCGGCGAGACCCCGAGCGCCTCGGCGGCCTCCTCGCCGTAGGAGGCGGTGGCCGGATCGTGCGCGTAGGAGTGCGTCGTGAAGGGGACGCCCGCCGCGGTGAGGGCGACCGTCGCGGGGGTGCCGACGGACTTCTTCGACTTCTTCGCCAATTCCCTGTGCCTCGCGTCAGTTGGGGCTGGTCGGCTGCCGGGTCAGGTCCACGGCCGGCAGCGACGGGAGCTTACCGAGCAGCGCCGACTCCTGGCGAAGGACTTTCAGCTCCTGCCCCAGGCGGGCCGTGGTGTCGGGCGCCTCCAGCAGCCGCTGCTTGGCCGGGACGTCCAGTACGGCGGCCGCGGCGACGAGGTACGACAGCACCGACGGCTCGGCCGGCAGGTCCTGTCCGCTCGACAGGGTCCGCTCGTTCGCCCACGCCAGCCGCTTCTGGTACGTGCGGAAGGCCCGCACCACGCCCGAGGCGAGCGCCCCCGCGCCCTCGCCCTGACTCTCCTCCAGCTCCTCCAGCTCGGCCGTCAGATAGGGGCCGGAGGCGTCCACCGACAGCAGCCGGAAGCGGGTGGTGCCGGTGGCCAGCACCTCGTAGCCGGCGTCGGAGGGCTTCTCCCGGATGGTGGCCGCGTCCGCGATGCAGCCCACGGAGTGGAACGCCCGGATCGGGTCGTCGCCGAAGCCCGCCGCGGGCCCCTGGGCGGCCGGCACCGTGGCGTCCGGCATGCCCTGTGCGGTGGGGGCGACCTCCCGGCCGTCCCGGATCGCGATCACCGCGAAGCGGCGGTCGTCCTCGGGCACCGCACTCAGATCGCGCATCATGGCCCGGTACCGCGCCTCGAACACGTTCAACGGGAGCACGAGCCCAGGGAACAGCACCGAGTTGAGGGGGAAGAGGGGGAGGCGCAGCGAGGTCACAGCCCGTAGCCTAGACGCTGCGCTTGGCTGGCTTCCCACGTGGTCGTCTTTCCCGCCGTGGCCTGGCGGCCGGCGTTCGCCCCACGTTGTTGGCTGTCTCGCCGTGGTGGCTTGTCGCCGTTGCGCCTGCGGCGGGCGTGGTTTGTTGGGTGCGGTGACGGTCCTGCGGGGCAGGGGTGTGGGACTGCTTCGCTTTACGTCCCACACCC